>NZ_JAHZOF010000019.1:0-14365 GCF_019553625.1 Anoxybacillus sp. ST70 | reverse complement strand
CTACGGCGCAGCGAAACAAAATATTCCCATTGATGCCGTGAAAAAACAGCTCCATGTGGCATAAGGAGTACCCCGTTTGTCTCTTTTTAAATGGTAATTATTGTAATGAAAATTACTCAACTACAGTATATAAATTGAAATAAAGGTTTTCTCCCGTTCCACGGTGAATAATAAAAAAAGAAAATAGGGGAACGGAGAGAAAACTATGATGCCAAATCACAAAGACGAGATCGAAAAGTTGTCCACTGCCATGAAAGAAGCAAAAAGTAAACGAGCATATGAACGCTACCAAGCGATTTATCTTCATTTGCAGGGGTACGCAAAAGAAGAAATCGCAACGATTACCGGTCGATCCAAAAAAACCGTTTATAACTATATCCATGCCTACACCCAGCGAGTTCTTGACGGACTAGAGATGAAATATTCACCCAGTGCTCCACGTCGATTGACCCCTGAACAAGAAAAAGAGCTGACTTGGATCATTGAACATCAGCTCCCCGTAGATGTTGGATTCGGAGCGAAATATAACTGGACGCTTGCGATAATCGCTGAACTCATTCAACAAAAGTGGGGGCCAACATACACGCTTCGCGGAACAAGTGACATTCTGCATCGGTTAGGGCTAAGCTATACGAAACCGACCTATACACTAGCCAATGCCGATGAAGAGAAACAAAAAGAATTCGTCGAAATCACCTTCCCTGAAGTAAAAAAAAACTGGTAGATGGGAACATCGCCCATGTCCTCTTTCGAGATGAGTCGATGATTCGTGATTACCAAGCGATTCAAAAAACATGGTTTGTCAAAGGAAAACAACGAATCATTCCGACGTTTGGAAAACATCAAGGGCTGAAGCTGATTGGCACGTTGAACTACGAAACAGGGGAAGTGTTTTGCATCGAAGAAGAACGCTATGACGCGGAAACATTTCTTCGATTTCTTCAACTTGTGTTAGAACGCTATCCCACAGGCAAAATAGTGATGATTTTAGATAACGCTCGAATTCACCATGCCAAACTCATTCAGCCATTTTTAAAAGAACACGAAGATCGGTTAGAGCTCGTCTTTTTGCCACCATACAGTCCGCAATTGAACTTGATTGAAGGGCTATGGAAATGGCTGAAATCAGACGTGATTTACAACGTGTTCTATTCGGGTGTGCAAGAAATTAGAAAGAATGTCCAAGCCTTTATTCAGCGAATCAACCAGAAACCAGAACAAACGATCGATCGTTTGTGTGTTCAGTTGTAAATCTTTAATTCAACTTATATAGATTGCAATATAGATACAGAAGGAAAATCGTTGCATACTGTTTTTGAATTATTTTTTACACTTCAATAAATTATCTGTTATCGCGGATTTTTAATAATCTTGTCTTAGTATTGAATATGTAGAAATAAAAAACAGAAATACAATGGAAAGCAAAGTTATAATATATTCCATACTGCTAAAATTATGAGATCCTATTTTTATAGGTAGAAAATATAGCGGTGTATACTCAATAATGTTGACTACTATATCAGGGAACATTTTACTATCAATAGCAGTCATTATTAAATTTGGTAAAAAAGATATAGAAAGCACAGCTATTACAAATAAAACCGTTACTTTTCTATAAAATGTACTAAAATAGAAGAAAAGTAATACATAAAAACTTGTAAAGAGGATGTAGTTAATTATACTTTTAAGATATAAATTGTCCGCGTTAATTTTTAAGTATTGTTCAGAACTAATAATTACCAAAGTACAAGTAATACCAAAAAGAAAACCAACATAAATGGCCCCTATAAACTTAGCAAAAAGATATTTTTTTCGATTCTCTTTTTTGTTAAACAGTAAAGTAAGAATTTCATTATGTATATCATCCGTAAATAATCGCATGGAAAGGATTACACATAAAATACTACCTAATAAAGCGTAAAAGGACGTAATATGATATATATTAAAAGGGCCGTTCAAATTTTTAATAGCATACGCAATCCCATATGCTGGAACGACTGATAAAAGCAAAGACAAATAGGTAAACCAACTAACATGAAGCTTTTTAATGTCAAACCAAACTAATTTTGAAGTTATCATTGTACTTATTATGCCCTCCCTTTTTTAGACAAATTAAAATAATAATCTTTTAAAGAATATAATTTTTTCTCAATATTCCTTGGAAAAATATTATGTTGCGCTAGCTTTTTTATAATAAATGAATAATCTTCGATGTATTCAATTGTTATATGCTGTTCATTAACAGATACAATCTTTACGTCATCCTTAATTAAAGAATGCGCATAATCGACTTCATCCTTAGAAAGAGATATTATAATTACTCCGGATTGGATTATTTGCTCTTTATCTGTAATATTTTTAATAAGACCATCTTCAATATAAACAATCGTATCGCTAACCATTTCTATATCTTCCAATTTATGACTGGAGATTAAAATTCCCATATTATATTGTTGTCCCAAACTTTTTACAATATTTAAAACATCTAGTGCCCCTTCGGGATCCATCCCATTCGTTGGTTCGTCGAGTATTAAATATTGAGGCTTTTTTAATAACGATATTGCTATTCCGAGTCTTTGCTTCATACCAAGCGAATATGTTTTAACCTTTTTGTTAATATAATCATTCATTTTGAGCGATTGTATAATAAAATCAATATATTCTTTGTCTACCTTTTTCATAAAAATTTCCGAAAAGTATATTAAATTATACATACCTGTAGCGTTAGGATAGGATTTAGGATGTTCTATTAAATAACCAATTACGGAGTCATTAGGAGTTTCAATTGTCCCTTCGTAGTGAACAATATTCCCACAAATGATCTTCATTAAAGTCGTTTTGCCTGCGCCATTTTTTCCCACTAGACCAACAATAGAACCTCTTTCCAAAGTTAGGTTAATGTTTTTTAAAGCCAGTTTTTCTTTGTACTTTTTTGTTACATTCTCTAACTTCAAAAATACCCCTCCTTACCAAATATCTGTATTTATAATGTAAAACAAACTTTGCAAAATGTAAAGTGAAATTTTACTTTTATGTAAATTTATTTGTTCATCACCGAAAGTCAGGGATGACCAAATTAACGCTCGGTTTCTAATCGAATGCACAGAAAGAAATGGGCCACGTCGTTTGATCAGTTTGATTTTATTATTCACTCCCTCCATCAGGCCGTTCGATAACGGTGATAGAATCGTGTCAATCATCGCTTTTTCACGTAGAACAAAGCGTTTGGCTATTTTCGATACAGCGCCAAAAACATGGGATTGATAACGTTTGATCCAGTCAGAAAATCGTCTTTTAACCTGTTTCACGGTCGTTGATTGAAACACATAACGAATGTGTTGTAAGGCTTGATAAAGATGGCGCGTGTGCTCATCTTCTGTTAACCATTGAGCGACAAACTGACGTTCTTCTTCTGTTAAACGGGTAGGTTTAGAAGACAAACACCGGTCGATCAACCGGAAGGGATGATGTTTTTTCTCTTCCCCTAAATACCGTCTACGTATTTTTAAAGCATCGGTGAAAAATTGGATAATATGAAAACGGTCCAACACATGAATCGCGTCTGGAAATACCGCTCCCACGGCTTTGGCGATGGCAGGTGCCAAGTCACTAACCACGGCTTTTACATTGCCATTGGCCAAAGAAAGAGCTGTTTCCATCGCATCTTGATCACGATCACGATGTGGAACGACGGCTAAAACGTGGCCGGTATCCGTATTTAACACGCTTGTCGCATAATGATGCCCTTTGCGAAGGGCAAACTCATCCACACAAACACGTGTCGCTGTTTGATCCGGAAGTTGTTCCGGTACATACCGATAAAACCATCTTTCAACGGTCGTATAAGGCAAGTGATATCCACGTGCAACATCCGTCAAAACTCGTCCATGACAGCGTTGTACGATTTCACGACGAAAAGAAGCCGTTGAAGAACGGATAATTCCTAAGCCATAGTCAAACGTAAACGTGTAGTCGCAGGAAGTACAACGCTGACGAGGCACTTCGAGTTCAATCCAAAGCGTGCCAATATGCCAAGCGTAGCCGTGACGAAATCGACGCCGTCTTTTATCATGACGGGATGTTTTTCCTTGACAAAGTGGACATAAAATACATTGCGGTGGTGGTTGGATAGGAAAAACAGTAGGTTCCTCATCGGTAGGCATAGAAATCGTAAGTGTGAGTAAAATATTTGTGGGTGACATTCAGGAATGATTCCCCGACGAGGGTTGCGAACTTTTGTTCGTGACCCTCGTCGGGGCCACCAAGCGAAGCGCGGTAGAAAAAAGCAAATGTCATGCAAAAAGGACTCTCTCCCTGCTATGATGGTGATGACCAACATCCATAAAACAGGAGGGAGAGAGTCCATGAAACATCTTACCACAGAATGGCCTTTATTAAAAGAGCTGGAGGAACAATTCGTCAGAACTCTTCAAAAGGTGTTCGCTGTCTTGTTGGCGGCCCTTTTGGAGGAGATTGATCAACAACTGGCGGAAGCGCGGGACAAGCGCCGGTATCAGCTGAAAGACAAACGGCCGACCACGATCCAAACGCTGTTTGGAGAAGTGACGTTTCGACGGAACTACTACTATGATCGGCAGGCGGGGGCGTATACCTTCTTGCTGGATGCCGAACTGGGCTTTGATGGAGCGCAGTCGATCAGCCCTTGCCTCGAGGAAACGGCGGTCGAGTTGGCTGTAAAGTGCTCTTCCTACCGCAAAGCAGCCCGTACGTTGGAGTCGATCGTGGGGTATGCGGTCCTAAGCCACGAGGCGATTCGCCAACTGGTGCTGGAGGCCCCTGTCTCGCTGCACCACCCTGTTTCCCAACGGCACGGCCGAGTGCTGTTTGTGGAGGCGGATGGGCTGTTCATTTCCCGCCAGGGGAAAGGGAAACGGGCGAAAGAAGAGAAAATCCTGGCGGTTCACGAGGGATGGAAACGAAACGGTTCGCAGCTCGAGCTCGTGAACCGGCGCCACTACCTCCATGAAGGGGCGGGAGACGTGTGGGAACGGTTTGAAGAGTGGCTGATGAACGAATATGCCTATGATCCGTGCCGGGACCTTTTGATCATCAACGGCGACGCGGCGTCGTGGATCACGGCCTGCCGGGAGTATTTTGGGAAGCGGGCGTGCTTTCAGCTGGATCGATTTCATGTGGCGCGGGAGCTGCGTCAGTGTCTGTCCGGCCATCCGCGTTGGCGGGAGGTGCGGAAGAAGCTGGCGAAACAAGACGAAGAGGGGCTTCTGGTGGAGCTGAACAGCGCGGTCGGCACGTTGGAGGACGAAGCGAAAGAGAAGCAGATGGCTGCCATGATCCGCCGGATCGAGTCGATGCCGGGATGCATCCGGGACTATCGGGAGTGGCTGTCGGAGCAAGGGGTGGAGACGACCGGCATGCGTCCGATGGGCCACGCCGAGAGCGTGATGAGCCGATTTGCGCATCGGGTGAAATCCCGCCGCAGCTGGAAAGACCAAGTGCTTCGGGCGTTTCTGAGGGCGATGGCAGCCCGAATCGACGGGATCGGGTGGAGAAAGGGACGGTGGGAGGAGCAAGAGCCCCAGTCGGCCGTCTCGGCCTCAACAAAATCCAAGCGGATCGAACAGGCCAAACGGAAGGCCGGACGGTTATGGGCAGATGTGGTGCGTCAGAATCTACCGTGTCTGCAGCGGTCATCCGGGACGCCGATCCATCAAGCGTTGTCGGCGCTTCGGGATTTTGGTTGGGTGTAAAAAAATGGAATACAATATCATCACTTCAAGATGAGGGATGAGAGTCCGAAAGCGCTTACGATATCAATTCCTGAAAATGGTTCGCTAACTAGTGATTGACAACACCCGTAGTGAACCGAAAAAATGTTCTCCACAAAGTCTTGACTGACTCAAATCGTAAAAAAAGATGGCAACGGCAACATAGATTTGATAAACTTAGGGAACAAAGTGAAAACTCCTCTCGTGATTTGTCTAGTCAACAATTACGATACGTAAGTTTTCACTTTTTTCATAGCTATTACTGTAAAATTATTCGATTTTATAAAGCAACCCTAAGTTATGGTGATGAACCAAAATTATAGAAATGAGACGATAGAATGTTAACGACAAGTGCTGCCATTGCCATTGGTACTTCAATCTGGATTACGGCAGGTGCATGACAGCAGGGGTTATCGTCGGCGCTGGAGCTGCAGTCGGCGGTGCATTGCTCATCGTTACATAATACAAATTTCAGTAATTCACTGTTTAGCCATAGAGTCTTTAAGAAAAGGAGAGAAAAGCGATGAAAAATTTAGTATTCAGAGAAGACATGATCCCTGTCCCGATTCTCGTTACGCTGCTTGCACTCATTGTCTTGGGGCTATTAGTAGTGATCACCGCTAAACAGCTTTATATCATTATACCGGTTTCTTTATTTCTCGTTGTATTTTCTAGTTTTCTGTTAGGAAAAGTCCTTTCAGTTAAACAGTGAGGCGCATTGTATAAAAAGATGGTGTTGTAAAACTAGAGTAAAAACTTGAAGTTGTGCATAATGGAACATGCAGCTGATAGCGACGAAATCCATGCTAACGCGGCTGCTCTAATCCATTGATTTTGAGCTAATTCAATACTCGTTGGATGTTCGCGCGCAGACTCAACAACCACTTCCCGAACCCTGTTTTGAAGAAATCCGGAACCACGCGACCATACGCATCTTTTCGCTCGCTTTTTTGGTTTCGAGGATTCACCGGGGACACGAAAAAGATGCCCATGTCTTCGGCTATTTTTCGAACGTTTTCACTGTCATAAGCTGCATCCCCCAATGCCAATTCGATGCGCCATCCCTGCAAGGAAGAAAAGACATCGGGCGCTACAGCCGCGTCATGTCGGTTCGCCGTCATGAAAACATGGGATAAAATGATCCCTTCCGTTGTTGTGCCTAGATGGAGTTTATAACCCTTAAACGAACGATACCGAGTGGACATCCCCATTTTGCCTGAGAATCATACAGACTCCTTCTCAACGCGGTGCTGTCAATCAGGACAATGGAAGGTTGTTGAACTCCTAAATCGATCAACAGTTGGGTGTGAAATTTCGAAAATCCTTGTTCCTGAAACCAGTGGCTCGCTCTTGAAAACATCGACACATGGGGAACCTCTGAAAGCCCACAAATCCGCCGAAAGTAGCCGAACCGACGGAGGAGGCGGACCAACTCCCATAAGGAATCGATAGCAAAATAGGTCTTCAAAAAGAAACATTGGAGCGGAGATTTTTTCGATATCGGTGGTCTTCCTGTCACATACGGTGTGTCCAAAAACGAAAGTCGGTCGATGTATGAAAATAACGCTTCTAATAGAGGATCGATCTCACCGATCCACGCATGTTCCTTTACGAGATTGAAAATCGTAATCATGCCCACCCCTTGGAGTTGTATAAGTTTGGTCACTGTATATGATTTCTAAGGTGGTGGATTTTTTTGTGTACATTTATGCATCAATTATGCGTTTTGCAACATGTTCGATTTTATAAAAAATATTGGAATAAATGTTAAAAACCAATAATCTTTAGTAGATTTAATCATATTTACATAATATATCATAACACGAGAAAATTTATGGCGATAAGTAATAAAATAAAAAACGCTAATTCTTTTTCAACGCTACTTTTTACTTTATTATAAAATTTTTACATGTATTTAAAAGATGATGTATAAAATTTTGTGTAAAGCATTTTGCTGGAACAAAAGAAAAAAGGTAGGGTATTCTCTGATTGGACCAAAAATCTTAGAGAAAGGAGAACCCTACCTATGTCTAAAAGTATACCGAATGTAGACTGGGCAAATCAACTGGAAAGTGTCATTCGTCAGTTTGTGAAGGAAAAATTAGAGCTGATTATGCGGGAAGAAATCAAACATTTCCTCGAAATCGAACAGGCGGACACATCCAATATGAGAAACGGCTACTATCAACGAAATCTAGATACACAATATGGCCGAATTGAAGGGCTTTTGGTGCCAAGAGACCGAAACGGAGAATTTCAAACGCAGTTGTTTGCCCCTTATCAACGCCACACCGGCTGGCTGGAGGAAGCCATCATCAGGATGTATCAAAGTGGCATGAGTACACAGGAAATTGGCAAGTTTATTGAACGAATTCTAGGAAATGCTTATTCTCCAGCGACGATCAGCCGGATTACCGATGTCGTGAAAGAAGACATCGAGAAATGGCACCATCGTCCACTATCCAAACGTTATTCTGTCTTATATTTGGACGGCTTGTACGTGAAACTTCGCCGGGATACGGTAGAGAAAGAAGTTATTTATGTGGTGTTAGGAGTGAATGAAGAAGGATATCGCGAAATTCTGGATTTCTTCGTGGGAGGACAAGAAAGCGCCTATGGATGGCGGGAGATTCTCCAACAGCTCTACAAAAGAGGCGTCAAGGAAGTGCTTCTGGGCGTATTCGATGGACTACCGGGGTTGGAGGAAGCTTTTGGCTCGGTTTATCCGAAAGCCGATGTGCAGCGTTGTGTCGTTCACAAAGTACGTAATACCTTACATCGTGCTCGGAAAAAGATCAATTTGAAGTGGCAGAGGATCTCAAACTGATTGATCGTGCACCGAATAAGGAGATGGCGTTCCAGATGTTTCAACAGTTTGAGTCGAAATGGTCAAGCAAGTATCCGAGAGAAGTTCAATCTTGGGCCAATGAGTTGGATGTTCTCCTTACATTTATGGATGATCCAAGCAGTATTCGAAGTGTGATTTACACGACCAATGCCATTGAACGAACGATCAAGGAGATTCGGAAACGTCTCAAGCCGATGAACAGTTTGAGTAGTTTAGAAGCAGCTGAAAAAGTCGTGTATTTGACCATTCAAGATTTTAATGAGAAATGGGCAGGACGAAAGTTACGAGGATTTTCCGAAGCGCATGAAGCCCTTCAACGAATGTTTGAAGAATGTTACAATTAACCTAATGTAAATAAATGAGATAAGGGGATTCTCCCTTCCTACACAAGAGACTGAATATTCAGTCTCTTGTGTGGAGGAAACCAGTCTCCCCTCTATTCTAAATCTATTTCAGAGATACCCTATCTATTTTACATTACACAAAATTCTTGACGGTACCTAGGAACAGATTTGTAATAAAAAAATTAACACTATAACGTTTGACTGTATATTTTTTTTTGCTATATAATTTCATTAAACATACCGAATAATAATAGATGGGGAGTGAGTTCGTTGGGAAGTTGCTTAAAATTGGTGAACTTGCAGAATTAGCTGGTGTTTCCAAACGAACCATTGATTATTATACGCAGTTAGGGTTGCTTGAGCCCGTTCGTTCTGAGACCAATTATCGCTATTATCCTGAAGAGAGTATTGAGCATTTACAGTTAATCCATGCATTAAAGAAACAGCATTTAACTCTCGAGGAAATAAGAGAGCGCCTGCAGCTTATGAAAAAACAGCCTGCTCCGATGAATGAAATTATCGATAAAATTGAGCATCTTCAAGAACAAATGCAGCATATTCAAGAAGAAGTGCTGGAATTAAAGCCGTTGCTCAAACAATTGAATGAACAACAGATCAAGATGATGACAAAACCATTGACCCAGCAAGGTTACGCATTGCTACATTCATTAGGGATATTGCTTGGTGGAAATCCTTTTATATATGATTTTCTTTCAAGGAAATAGTGAAGAACAAGAAAAACATATTATACAATTAACAGGAGGTGGATTCTCTAGCTGTTTGCATGCAGTTAGAGAGCTTAATTGGAGATAGTTAATTTACTGATGGTTGGCATTTTAATTGCCTTGACGGCGTTTTTTGTTGCATCAGAATTTGCCATTGTCAAAGTGCGCCGTACACGGATTGATCAGCTCGTGGCCGAAGGAAACCGAAGTGCCATGGCTGCAAAAAGAGTCACCAGCAATTTAGATGAATATTTATCAGCTTGCCAGCTTGGTATCACCATCACTGCACTAGGGCTTGGTTGGCTTGGGGAACCAACGGTGGAACATTTGCTTCGTCCTGTATTTGAGCAAATGAATTTGAATGAGTCTGTAGCATCTCTCCTTTCTTTTGCGATTGCGTTTGTGGTGATTACCTATTTGCACGTAGTTGTCGGTGAATTAGCGCCTAAAACATTGGCGATTCAAAAAGCGGAAACCATTACGTTGTTATGTTCAAGACCTTTAATCCTTTTCTACAAAATCATGTATCCGTTTATTTGGGTATTGAACGGATCAGCACGTGTCATCATCGGATTATTTGGACTAAGACCGGCATCTGAACACGAAGTCGCCCATTCTGAGGAAGAGTTGCGGCTTATTTTATCTGAAAGTTATAAGAGCGGAGAAATTAATCCGTCGGAGTATAAATACGTAAACAATATTTTTGAGTTTGACAATCGGATTGCCAAAGAAATTATGGTGCCGCGCACAGAAATTGTCGCATTAGATAAAAACGATTCAATCGCGGACAGTTTGGAAATTATGAAGAAAGAAAAATATACACGCTATCCTGTTATAGACGGCGATAAAGACCATATCGTTGGGATGGTGAACATAAAGGAAATATTAACGGATTGTATTCGAAATCCACAAGCGATTGAAAAGAAGTTAGATGATTATATTCGTCCTATCATACAAGTAATTGAATCGATCCCTATTCATGACTTGTTCGTAAAAATGCAGCGAGAACGAGTCCATATGGCGATTTTAGTTGACGAATATGGCGGAACAGCTGGACTTGTGACGGTTGAAGATATATTGGAGGAAATCGTCGGTGAAATTCAAGATGAGTTTGATATTGATGAAGTTCCGATGATTCGCAAAGTGAACGAGCATACTACCATTGTTGATGGAAAAGTGTTGATTGAAGAGGTAAACGATTTACTTGGAACGGATATCGATGATACCGATGTCGATACGATTGGCGGTTGGATTTTAACGGAGAAATTTGATATTCAACAAGGTGAGATTCTCTCCTACGGTGATTATGAATTTAAGGTATTAAAAATGGAAGGTCGCCATGTCCAATTGGTTGAAATCACGAAGCGTGTAAAAACTCCTTTGCTTACCGTACAAGAAGAAGCGGAAACAAAATAACAGTTAATATTAAAGAGAGACTGTCTCATAAGGGTCTGACCTGACGCGAGCTTCACAATATATCGTTCATTTATTCAACGTGATGTCCTATATATTGTGTTGCGGGGTCTGACCCTGTGGTTTTTTGGGCAGCCCCTTCGTTTTTCTAAAAAGACAAGTCATTATTCTATAACACCGTTTCGATTTTTAAAACTATTGGGAGACAAAACAAGACTAACAATCATGGGACTAGTAAATAATCAAGATTGTTGCGTGTGTGAATTGGTTGAAATTTTTCAGATGAGTCAGCCTGCCATAAGCCAGCATCTTCGGAAGTTAAAAGATACAGGTTTAGTGAAAGAAACGAGAAAAGCCCAATGGATCTTTTATTCCGTGAACAAAGAACATGAAATGTATTCGTTAATCAAAGATATTTTAGCTCACATTCCAGATCAGAAAGAAAAATTAAAAGCGCTTGAAGAAAAAGGAACAAAAATCTCATGTGAGTAACAAAGAGGTGATCGTTTGCATGACTGTTTCTGTATTTCGTTCAATAGGAATCACGTGATTTTCCATTCATAACAAAAAAGAAGTGGTTAATCGTGGGTCGAATTGTGTGCTTGCCCCCTTTTTTTATCTCTTCATAAGCTTCTTCCCATGTGAGTGATGTGCGATACGGGCGAATGCCGGTCATCGCTTCGAGTGAATCGGCTAAAGACACGAGCCGAGCGAGAAAGGGAATATTTTCTCCGCTTTGTTTGTTTGGATACCCCTTCCCATCCCAGCGTTCGTGGTGATATAAGACGATGTGAGAAATTTCAGTTGAAACATGGTAATCTTGTAGTACCCGTATGCCGAACAAAGGATGTTTTTTCATTTCATCAAATTCTTCTTTCGATAGTTTCCCTTTTTTCGTTAAAATGTGAGCAGGAACATATAATTTGCCAATATCGTGAATAAGTGCTCCGAATTGAAGCTCACGTTTTTGTTGATCTGTCAACTTTAAAAATGACGCGAAAGATAAAGCGATTTTTGTAACGCGATATGAATGAAGAAAAGTGAACTCGTCTTTCATTGAGAGTTGACGCATAAGAAAGCAAAGCTCCATGTTTTTGAAAATAAAGGACATGTAGTTCGCCACCTAATGTATTTTAAGTGTAAGTATCATCATATATACTAATCTAAATGATAATCATTTTCAAGTTAAATATTCTCAACATCGACGCCCCGAATAGAAGGAATTTGATGAATAAATTCGTATACATCTGTCGTTGCCCGCTTTTGATCAACGGATACCTTTAACTCAACAAAGTGATTTCCGTTGTCTAAATCTTTAATGCGCACAGTTTTGATGCGAATATTTTTTTGTTTAATAGCGTCGATTACTTCTGAAATTTTTGTTGCATCTAATACAATCAGTTTGACAGAAAGTTCTTTTTCTCTCAGTTGTTTTGGTCCGAAGACGGTTGTTACAAGCGGGATGAGCTCAACGCTAGCGATAAGAAAGATAACACCGAGAATAGCTTCAATATAAAAGTTTGCTCCAACAGCAACACCGACACCAGCTGCTCCCCAAATAAGCGCAGCGGTTGTCAAACCGGAAATGCTATCATTTCCACGCCGGAGAATAACGCCGGCCCCAAGAAAACCAATACCTGATACGATTTGAGCAGCGAGACGCAGCGGATCCATGTTAATATGAGCGGCTTTTGGAAACGTGTATGCCGATTCAATCGAAACGATAGTTAGTAAACAACTTACAATCGAAATGACAAGACATGTTTTAAGGCCAACGGGTTTTCTTTTTAGTTCTCGTTCTAAGCCAATAATAAGTCCGAGGACAGCGGAAATTCCGAGTTTCATAAGCACGTGAGCGTCCATAAGACATTCCCCCTTTTCATAAGTATATTCGAAAGGATGAAGAGCATGAAGGCATACGTTGCATTACTTATCGGAGCGTTTTCAATCTCTACCTCAGCTATTTTTGTAAAATTTACAGATGCTCCATCAGCTGTTATAGCATTTTATCGTCTTTTTTTTGCGGTTGTTTTCATGACCCCGTTGTTCCTGACCAAACATACAAGAGAAACGAAAGAGATGAATAAAACAGATTGGGGATTTGCATTATTATCTGGAACGTTGCTTGCATTTCATTTTATCCTTTGGTTTGAATCGCTTCGTTATACATCTGTCGCAAGCTCAGTTGTTTTAGTTACATTGCAGCCGTTATTTGCTTTTGTTGGTGGCGTTCTCTTTTTTAAGGAAAAGATAGCGATGAACGAATGGGTTAGTGCGATACTCGCCATTTCAGGTAGTGTAATCATCGGATGGGGGGATCTTCGGGTAAGCGGTGAAGCGCTTTACGGCGATCTGCTTGCATTAATTGCATGTGCTATGGTAACAGGTTATTGGCTAGTTGGTCAACATTTGCGGAAGCAACTCTCTTTAATTACATATACGTATATCGTTTATGGAATCGCTTCAATAGTATTAAGTGTATATGTAGTATTATTTCGCTATTCATTTTTTTCGTACGATGAACGCGACTGGTGGTGCTTCATTTTGTTAGCTATAATTCCAACATTGTTTGGTCATTCACTTTTTAATTGGGCGATCAAATGGGTAAATGCAGCTATGGTGTCGATTGCTATTTTATTCGAACCAATTGGAGCCATCGTGTTAGCGTATATATGGTTAGGGGAAAAAGTTTATTTGACGCAAGGAATTGGTTCGCTTCTTATTGTCATTGGAATCGGGGCATACATGTTTGGAAAACACATAAAAAATTTTAAAAAAGTAGTTGCGTTTAAAAAAAGAAGATGGTATATTTAAAAACGTCGCTGCCGTGATGTGGCGATAAAAAGTGTTCTTGACATCGAAAATGAGATGTGCTAAATTAAAAAAGTCGCGAAAAACGACAAAGATGTTCCTTGAAAACTGAACGAAGCGAAAAGCGTACGAAGCTAGAGAGATAAACTTTCTATGGAGAGTTTGATCCTGGCTCAGGACGAACGCTGGCGGCGTGCCTAATACATGCAAGTCGAGCGGACGATTCGAAAGCTTGCTTTTGAATCGTTAGCGGCGGACGGGTGAGTAACACGTGGGCAACCTGCCCTGTAGACGGGGATAACACCGAGAAATCGGTGCTAATACCGGATAACACGAAATGTCGCATGACGTTTCGTTGAAAGACGGCGCAAGCTGTCGCTACAGGATGGGCCCGCGGCGCATTAGCTAGTTGGTGAGGTAACGGCTCACCAAGGCGACGATGCGTAGCCGACCTGAGAGGGTGATCGGCCACACTGG
>NZ_JAHZOF010000018.1:0-14707 GCF_019553625.1 Anoxybacillus sp. ST70 | reverse complement strand
GGACAAACAACGATCCTTAGAGGCTTAAGAAATAGAAAAATGAGAGGTAAATCCCTCTCTTATTTTACAAAATATGAAAACCAACTCCCAAAAGTCCGCTTTTTAGCGGACTTTTGGGTCAGCCCCTAAAACATTGGATTTTCTTCAATATATGCATACACTCGCTCAACGAGCTGCTCTGCATCCTCTGCTGTAACAATATCCCCATTTACCATCGCAAATAACATATTGGCACATTTTCCACAGTATCCTAAACATCCGTATTCAATAATGTCTAAATTCGGATCTTTTTCAAGTTGCTCTAGCGCGCGTTGTGAACCATTGGCTAAATTACTTATACAAAATTCAACGATCGGTTTTAACAATGTATTCACCTCAATCTTAATATTATAACACTTTCACTAAAAATGATGTAATATTGACATAAGAAAAACATCTTAATTATTCATGTTTCTCGAAAAAATGTTGTTATTTTGTCACAATTTCGCTATACTTTTAGTGGTCGAATTTTATCAAAAGGGGAAAGCTTCCATGAGAAACCTCGTGCTACTTGGCGGCGGATACGGAAATATGCGCATCTTACTCCGCATCCTTCCGAATTTACCAGAACATATCCATATTACATTAATTGATCGTGTTCCATACCATTGTTTAAAAACAGAATATTATGCTTTAGCTGCTGGGACGATTAGTGACCAGCACATTCGCGTTCCATTCCCAGAACACCCTCGCCTATCTTACGTTTTTGGTGAGGTCAAAAAAATTGATTTACATCATGAAGTTGTTCATCTTCAAGACGGAACGTGTATTCCGTATGATGACTTAGTCATCGGATTAGGTTGTGAAGATAGATATCACGGTGTACCCGGTGCAGACATTTTTACTTATAGCATTCAAACAATTGATAAAGCAAGAGAAACGTATCAAAAACTAAGCAATCTTCCACCACATAGCATCGTCGGTGTCGTCGGTGCGGGATTAAGCGGTGTAGAATTGGCAAGCGAATTAGTTGAAAGTCGTCCAGATTTACACGTTAAACTATTTGATCGCGGCACACGCATTTTATCCATGTTTCCAGAACGGCTAAGCCATTATGTAGAGCAATGGTTTCATTCGCATGGTGTGGAACTCATTCGTCAATCAAACATTACAAAAGTTGAGGAACATACGTTGTATAATCACGATGAAGCAATCCATTGCGATGCGATTGTATGGACTGCCGGCATTCAACCGAATCGTGTCGTCCGCGAACTCGATGTGGAAAAAGACAGTCAAGGGCGTGTCGTATTAACACCTCGACATCATATTCCAAATATAGAAAATGTATACGTTGTTGGAGATTGCGCAAGCTTACCGCACGCTCCGAGCGCCCAACTTGCCGAAGGCCAAGCGGAACAAATCGCTCAAGTATTACAAAAAAGATGGAAAGACGAAGAACCACCAAGCGAATTTCCGCCAATTAAGTTAAAAGGTATTTTAGGATCATTAGGCAAAAAACATGGCTTTGGCCTCGTTGCCGACCGCCCACTAACCGGACGAGTTCCACGCCTACTAAAATCAGGCGTCTTATGGATGTACAAGTACCATAACGGATATTAATTACCTAAATTTTTTGTATAAACATGCGCTGTTTTTTGTTTGACACTATGGTATGATAAGCATAGCATAACAAAATAATGATCTTCTCATGACGAAAACACCTTAGATTTTTATTAAGGTGTTTTCTTTATACACATAACGAGTAGAAAGGAGGGGTAAATGTTGGAAGCCGTTCTCCAGCAAGTTCTCACAAAGTTAAACGAACTTCAAGCAGAAATCAATAATATGAAACAAACAGTGGCCACAAAACAAGATCTCGAAAATATGGTCACAAAAGAAGACCTCAAAGCTATGGCTACAAAGCAAGACTTGAAAATGATCCAACAAGCTGTACTTGAAACGAATGAAATCGTCAAAAATATTGAAGCAAACCAGAAAAGACAAGAGCGTATTTTAGATGTACTTTCTAAACGTTCCATTGAACATGAAGCACAAATTACGGATTTGCGTTATGTAAAATGAATAAGGGCGAGTTACTTCGCCCTTTTTTCAATCGCTTCATAAATGTTTTTTAATTTCGGATTTCCTTCATCAACAATTTCACCATCAATGACAATGACAGGATAAAATAAGTCTTCGTCAATGACCTTTTGTGCCCATTGACGTTTTTCTTCATCTTCCGGTGGATGAAAAATATCAACATACACAAATTGAAATGAATCGTTCGGATATTTGCGCGAAATGGAAGCTTGAAGCCATTCATACGTATCTTTTGATGATGGTGCACCGACACAAGAAGCACAAATCGTATCCGCTCCATACACACATATTTCAATCATATTTATTCTCTCCCCTGGAAAAAAGTTAAGTAACGTTGATAGATTTTTTTCATCATGATGATTATAATAAAATTAGTGAAAGGAGTCGATGAAAATGGCAGATCAAGATATTAAACAACAAGTGCAAGAAGTGTTAGATAAACTTCGTCCATTTTTACTTCGCGATGGTGGGGATTGCGAATTAGTCGATGTAGAAGACGGCGTTGTTAAACTTCGCCTTCTCGGTGCGTGCGGAAGCTGCCCAAGCTCAACCATCACATTAAAAGCTGGTATTGAGCGCGCATTACTTGAAGAAGTTCCTGGCGTTGTTGAAGTTGAACAAGTGTTTTAAAGTAAAAGGGGTGTACGAGAAGTACATCCCCTTTTCATATGAAGAAAATCATTTATTTCTCTAACGCCATTTTATATACGCAACTACCTTTCGTCTCTACTGACAACATTCGAACATCACAATGTGGAAATGTTGCCACAAGCGCATCATATACTTCTTTCCCTCTCCCTTGTTCAGCAAAACAAAGAACAGTTGGACCCGCACCGCTTAGTGCGACCCCAAACGCCCCATTCCGTTTTGCTATGGTACGCACATGTTGCAATTCGGGTACGAGACATTCACGATATGGTTGATGAAATAAATCTGCATCCATCATCTCACCAACGAGCGACCAATGGTTTGTAAGCAATGCCGCCACAAGCACGTTACTAAGTGCGCTAGCCTCGACTGCTTGCTCGCGCGTAAATGCGCTAGGAAGAACAGTGCGAGACTTTTTTGTTTCCAATTCATACGCCGGAATGACAGCAATTAAATCAACTGGAATGGAAGGGATGTGCACAACATGTGTACGGTCTTTCAAATGACTTCCAATGACTACTCCCCCATATAAAGAAGCACCGACATTGTCAGGATGACCTTCATATACGCTAGCTATGCGCATTTTTTCCTCTTGTGACAAATCAAGATGTCCAAGTTCATTTGCTAGCTCAATGGCCGCTATAATGGCAGCTGCGCTACTACCTAACCCTCTCGTAAATGGGATGTTACTTGATACAAACACGCGACACGGAGGTAGCACTACATCATACTGACGAGCGAGTTGACTGGCTACTTGATAAATTAAATTACTTTCACCTGTTGGAATACTTTTTACTTCACTTGTTTTTGGGATAAATTCCCACACCTCAGCACGAACAACTTCTAACGTTAAATGCAACGATACAGCCAATCCGATCGAATCAAAGCCAGGTCCAAGGTTTGCTGTGCTTCCTGGCACGACAATTTTTAACATCTCTCCATCATTCATTGAAGGACCGCTCCTTGAATATGCGCAAACACTGCTTCTTCGTCATTTGGCAAAACGATCGGTTGAATATTCGTCGCGTCCATCGCTACATTTGGATCTTTTAATCCATTTCCAGTCAACACCGCAACAATTCGGCTTCCTTTTGCAATTTCTCCGCTCTCCACTTGCTTCATAACACCAGCAATTGACGCGCATGAAGCAGGTTCTGCAAAAATTCCTTCTTCTCGTGCAAGTAGACGGTACGCATCTAAAATTTGGGCATCTGTCACCTCATCAATTTTTCCTCCCGATTCGTTGGCAGCTTGAACAGCATATTCCCAGCTCGCTGGATTACCGATTCGAATCGCTGTCGCAATCGTTTCTGGGTTTTCGATCACTTCGTTACGAACAATTGCTGCCGCTCCTTCTGCTTCAAACCCACGCATTTGCGGCAATGTTGTTCCATGTTTTTCATGAAATTGTTTAAATCCTTTCCAATATGCTGTAATATTCCCAGCATTTCCGACTGGAATGGCAAGAATATCAGGAGCTTGCCCAAGTTGCTCACAAATTTCAAACGCTGCTGTTTTTTGCCCTTCAATACGATACGGATTGACCGAATTGACAAGCGTCACCGGAGCCATTTCGCTTAAACGACGCACCATTTTTAATGCGTGATCGAAATTTCCTTGAATCGCAACAATTTCCGCCCCATACATGACCGCCTGCGCCAACTTTCCGAGCGCAATTTTCCCGTCAGGAATGACGATAATGCAGCGCATATTTGCTCGTGCAGCATACGCAGCGGCAGCGGCAGACGTGTTGCCTGTCGAAGCGCAAATAATTGTATCGCTTCCTTCTTCTTTTGCCTTCGCAACAGCCATAACCATCCCGCGATCTTTAAAAGATCCCGTTGGGTTAGCCCCCTCTGTTTTGACGTATAATTCTACACCGAGTCTTTCCGATAAATGAATAAGCGGAATGAGAGGTGTATTCCCCTCATTTAACGATAACATCGGTGTTTTATCTGTCACCGGTAAATATTCACGATAATGATGTAACAATCCCCTCCACATTACAGCGCACCTTCCCCTTCTACTCGATACGAACTTTTCACTTCTTCGACAACTTCTAAATCGCGTAACTGTTGCAACACATCACGATAATCTTTTAAAGATGCTTGATGCGTAACAAGAACAATTTCTGCCAAGTCTTTTTGTTTTAAAGGTAATTGTAAAATTTTTTCAAAACTTACTCCGCGTTCTGAAAAAAGTGATGTAATTTTCGCAAACGCTCCAACTTGATCTTTTACATGAATGCGTAAGAAATATTTCGAGTATATTTCGCTATCGTCTTTTAACTGCTTATCGTATTGTGGGGTAACTGCGCTTCTTCCATTGACCCCAAGGCGCATATTTTTCACTACAGCAACTAAGTCCGACACAACGGATGTTGCTGTCGGTAAGCTTCCTGCTCCCGGACCATAGAACATCGTCTCTCCAACCGCTTCACCGTAAACGTAAACGGCATTATACTCATCATTGACAGACGCAAGTGGATGTGTATCTGGCAACAATGTCGGTTGCACACTCACTTCTACTTTCTCTCCGTCTCGATGGGCAATACCGATTAATTTCATCGTATAACCGAGTCGTTTGCTGTAATTTAAATCTTCTTCTGTAATTCCAGTAATTCCTTTGACGTATACATCTTGCAAATCAATATTCATCGAAAAACCAAGGCGAGCTAAAATCGCCATTTTTCTTGCTGCATCTAGTCCTTCTACATCTGATGTCGGATCTGCCTCAGCATAACCGAACGCCTGCGCTTCTGCTAATACTTCTTCATACTTTCTATTAAATTTACTCATTTTTGTTAAAATATAGTTTGTTGTCCCGTTTACGATGCCCATCATTTTTGTAATTCGATCAGAAGCTAATCCGTCTACAAGGCTGCGTAAAATCGGAATTCCTCCTGCGACACTTGCTTCATAAAACAAATCGCAACCGTGTTCAGATGCGACGGAAAGCAACTCTGTTCCATACAGCGCCATTAAGTCTTTATTTGCCGTCACAACATGTTTTCCGTTTTTTAATGCCTGTAATATATATCGTCGCGTTTCTTCAATGCCTCCCATGACTTCAATGACGACATCGATGTCTGGGTCATGAATGACTTCTTCTACGTTTGTCGTTAATACTGACTCTGGCAAAACGACATCTCTTTTTTTATCGCGATCACGCACAGCAACTTTTTTGATTTCAACAGGGCAACCAATTTGGTGCATCAATTTATCTTGATGATTTTTAATAATTTTCACAACTCCACTGCCAACCGTTCCTAATCCTAACAATCCAACTGATACGCTTTTTACCATCTTCCCCACCTCTTGTTTTTCTGTAATGAACATTTGTTTTTGTATAGTAGACATTATAGAGGATCTCCATTTCTTTTACAATCCTTATTTTCATTATCGTACCATATGAAAACGTTTTATGTTTAAAAATTTTCTAAAAAAATAAAAAAAGAGCCTATTGGCTCTGTACAGGTGTATAAGGCTCCTTTCCTTCTAGCACGGCTATCACGTTGCGACAACATAGTTGCATCATCGCGTACCTCGTTTCTTTCGTCGCACTCCCGATATGCGGCAAAGCAACAACGTTCGGTAATTGTAATAGCGGATGGTCCGAACGAATCGGCTCTTGTGCAAATACATCTAGCCCCGCACCAGCAATATGTCGGTTGATTAACGCATCATATAACGCTTCTTCGTCCACAACCGCCCCGCGTCCCGCGTTAATAAAAATAGCTGATCGCTTCATTTTCATAAATGCTTCGCGGTTAAACAATCGATACGTTTCATTCGTTAACGGAGCTAAACAGACGACAAAGTCCGCTTGTTCAAGCAACGCATCAAACGAACAATACATCGCACCAAGCGTTCGTTCGGCTTCGATATTTCGTGAACGATTATAGTATAATACGCGCATATGAAATCCTTTTGCCCGATGTGCAACGGCTTGCCCGATTTTCCCCATCCCGACAATCCCAATCGTTTTATGGTGGACATCCGTCCCTGCAAGTAAAAGCGGGCTCCAACTTTTCCATTTTCCTTCTTTTATAAACTCGGCTGCTTCAACCAATCTTCTTGCCGTTGCTAACAGGAGAGCAAATGTTAAATCCGCTGTTGTTTCTGTCAATACATCAGGCGTGTTACAAACAATGACCCCTCGTTTTGTCGCTGCCTCTACGTCAATATTGTCGTAACCGACAGCTACATTCGCAACGACGCGAAGTTTCGGACTTTGTTGCAATAACTCCTCATCAATGCGATCAGATAACATCGTAATTAATGCTTCCGCTCGGCTTGCTTCTTGAAGTAACACATCGCGCGGAACAACAAGATGCTCATGTGGCCACATGTTCACATCATATTTGTCATATAACGGTGCAACGACATCATCTGGTAGTTTTCTTGTAATGAAAACATATCGTTTTCCCATACCCTCGTCCCCTTTAGCATATCTTTATCCGCTTTATTGTACCATATTTATAACCAATCGAGACGAGGAATAGAGACCGTAGTCATATCATGAAAATGACGAAGTTTTTGTTCATATACGTCAGTCTCTTCAAATACTTGTCGTAATTGTTGCGCATACCGTTGTCGCATGTCACCTTCTGATCCATAGTAGTTTTCAATCGACTGAAAGTAATGAAGCGGAAATAATAATCGGGCATAAATCATTCGCCAAGAAAAACGGCTAAGCGATTGCACATGTTCATACGTTTGTAAAAAACGCTCAATCGTTTCATCTGATTGTTTCGTTAACCACTGCTTTCGAATCCATTCCGCAACATCGCGACTTGCGTGATCAAACACCCAATCCGTTGGTATTTTCCCCATTTCCCATGTTTCGGGCGGAAATTGTTCATGACAAATCGTCGGCATATCACCGCGCATCGGAACTTCATCTAATTGTGTATCCATCACATATTGAACCGCATTTTCGGCAACACCTAAATAGTAAGGAAATGTCTCAACAAATTGTTCATCCACCTCATTTTTTTCGGAAGACCTCACTTGTAATTGCCAAAAATGTTCTAGTTGATCAATTCGTTGTCCCCATAGTTCTCCCCATTTGCCAAATCGACTTCGAGCGGAAACATCATACGGATATGTGCGACCACGCTGATGAAATAATGCGAGTTGTTGCGCGGTATCTCCTGTTTTCATTCGGTTTTCCATTTTCCATACACTCACTTGCTTTCCTTGTAACATGCCAATCAAACGTCCTGTTTTCGTTGGAAGCAACGTTGCAATCGTTTCGTCACCTTGCGTTCGCATATACATCGCCATGTAATATAACTGCTGAATATCGCTTTCTTTTTCATTCGTCGGTACCGCAATATATATGTCATTTCCGCTTCGAACGAGAAAGCGATCACCTACTTGTTCCATATGATCGACTCGAAAATAATAATCCATGCACATCCCTCCTTCCTTCATGTATATGTTTCAAAAATACGTATAAACTTCATAAGAGAGAGGAAATGAACGCACGTTTCATAAAAAAGTCACATACATTGTAAAAAATAAAAAACGAAATAGGTGAAGTTGGATGGAGGAAAAGAAAATAGGAAAAATGGAACAAATCGCACGACAATGGCTTGCTGATCGCGGGGTAACAATCGAACATATTGCTGAACTCGTTTATTATTTACAATCTAAATATCATCCTGACTTACAAATGGACGAATGTATTCATAACGTGAATCGGGTGATCGCTAAGCGTGAAGTACAAAACGCGCTGTTTACCGGCATTCAGCTCGATATTTTAGCAGAGAAAGGTTTACTACAAGAACCTCTTCAATCATTTATCGCAAAAGACGAAGGATTATATGGGGTAGATGAAATTTTAGCGCTCTCCATCGTCAATGTGTATGGGTCGATCGGTTTTACGAACTACGGATATATCGATAAACAAAAACCAGGCATTTTACATCAATTAAATGATAAATCATCTGGTCAATGCCACACATTTTTAGATGATATCGTTGGAGCGATCGCTGCTGCTGCTTCAAGCCGTCTAGCGCATCGCGCCGCCCATGTCGAATAAATAGGAAAAAGGTGCCCAACTAGGCACCTTTTTATATGCGTTCCATCCATTCTTTTAACGAATCTACGACATACGTCGGTTGTCGGTCATACGTTTGCAACATTTCTTTCGTCGTCACACCCGTGTGAACGAGAAGTGTATCCATCCCGGCATTCATCCCTGCCATAATATCCGTATCATAGTTATCCCCGATCATTAACGTTTCTTCTTTCGGAACACCAAGCACTTCTAGCGCCTGCTCCATAATAATTTTTTCCGGCTTACCGATAAAAATCGGCTTCGTTTGTGTCGACACAGCAACGACAGATGTAAGCGACCCGTTTCCTGGTAAAAGTCCGCGCTCCGTTGGAATTGCAATATCTCCGTTTGTCGAAATAAACAGCGCCCCATTGCGAACAGCTAAACAAGCAATCGCTAATTTTTCGTAATTAATGCTACGATCAATCCCCATGACAACGACTTCCGCATCTTCATTTGCAAATGTAAATCCTTTTTCTTCAAGCGCACGACGAATACCGTCTTCTCCAATCACATAAACAGAGGCGTTCGGCTTCTTTTCATAAATGTAGTTTGCCGTGGCTTGACTTGTTGTAAATACTTGCTCTTTCGTTGCAGGGATACCGAATTTCCGCAACTTTTCTACTACTTGTTCCGGTGTGCGAGAAGAATTGTTTGTTACAAATAAATACGGAATACCTTTTTCATGAAGGCGATGCACAAAAGCGCACGCTTCTTCAATTCGTTCTGTTCCACGATACATCGTACCGTCTAAATCAATTAAATATCCTTTATATGTTTTCACTTTTGCCACTCCTTTTGACAACTTGCACGTTCAAACTTTAACGCAAAACAGCTGCACTTGTCAAAAAGAGCGCAACGAATGTCAACGATTGTTCATTTTTTTCGCTTAATATGGTAGCGACACGCGTCATCACCGTCAGCTAAACACGTTTTCGGAACAATTTCGGCTTCATGAATGAGCGTTTCAAACAACTGTCGCTCACATTCACAAGCAATCGGATACGCTTGAGCTACTTCTGCAATCGGACAGTTATGTTCAACTAACTCAAACGAACCATCATCGTGTTGTACCAATTCCGACATATACCCATGCTCATTTTGTACCGCCACAAGCTCTTTCATTTTCTCATCAAACGATTTATTGCCAAATTGTTGCTCATACAACTTTTTCATCCGTTCTTGCCGATTTTGAAACAGCTCGGCTACCATTTGCTTTCCGCCCATCTGTTCTAAATCAGCTAAAAAATCGAGCATCGTTTGTTGATAGTGGCGCGGAAACCGTTGATGTCCTTTTACGCTTAATTGATACACGTTTGTCGGCCTTCCCATCGGCTGACGAACAAGCGTCGATTCAATAAGCTCTTCACGCTCTAACGCGCTCAAATGACGGCGAACAGCCATCTCCGTAATTTGTAGTTGCTCCGCCATTTCACCGACTGTTAGCCGCTTTTGCACTTTTAACATTTTTAAAATTTGCTCTTTTGTGGAAGAGGTTTTTTTTCGCATCACTTTTCACCCTCTTCCATTTTATATGATTTTCCCTATACACACAATTTTTAAACATTTTCATTTAAAAAGGCGGACACAGGTCCAAGTTCATGATGTAAATACGTGCGAATAGCGGTCGGAAAAGATTGAAGAACATGGCGATAGTTTTGCAACGCTTTCAATAATTCGTCATGTGGTACATCGATGTATTGTTGCACAAGCTTTTTACGGAAATGGATGATTTGTTTTAATGCCTCGCCATCTTCATCAGAAAGAACACGCTCATCCACTAAAATGTCAATAATGTCCTCGTAACTTCCTGGATCGCGCATAATAAATCCATCAATCATCGCATTTCCGACATCAATGATTGATTCAATAATGACATGCCCTATACGTTCAAGCGCTAGCTTCTCTATTGGCGTATGAAACGGTTGTTGGACATAGGAGACGACTTCCTCCATATATTTCAATGTTTTTTCAATTTTTTGGCGATCGACAAAATACATCATTCATCTCCCTTTCTGTTTTTTATTTTATTGTATCATAGCGCTTTCTTTTACACAGCTAACAGAAATTTGTTAAGATGAAGAAGCAATAACACACGAGATGGAGGGATGCCATATGGAACGTTTCTTTTTATATGACGATACGGTCGATACGAAAACACGATTTGTTAGCTTCGTTGGAAAAAATGAACGGTTTGATTTAGCAATCGTCCAAACAGACCGTTTTTATGGGAAAGCGCTTATCCTTGATTTACAAAGCAATCGATATGCGATTATCGGTTCAGATGACTTGCAACAGCCTGGGTATATTGAACACATATATAACTTAAATGAAGAAGAGGCAAACGAGTTGCGAAGCTTTTTACATGAAATCGTCGGTTAAGTGGTACGCTATGTAAAAAACGAAAGGAAGAATTCACATGACCGATGAAACATATCACGATTTTTCAACTGTGGAAGCGATGAAAAACTTCCTCGTACCAGAAACGTTGCCCGAAGGTCCATACGGTTCCCCACGCGGCGAACATGAACCTGTTCAAAATAAAAGCACCCCATGGCGAAAAGGGCAACGATATTACAGCGCGTTTAATTACGAGTATAAGTCGCTTCATCAAAACATTCCGCGCCAAGACCCAGGCGCACATCCCGTTCACGATGATCCGAACGAAAATAACAAGCAACCGTACTCATAAAAAATAGGTCAGGACGCCTGACCTATTTTTTCACTTTACGTAACACAAAATAAGCGCAACCGAAATTGCAATATTCAAACAAATATTCGGATAATGTACTTATTTTCGTATCATATGTCGCTTTTTGGTTATGGTCATCAAAAAAGCCACGCAACCGAAGCTGGTTATATCCCCAATCGCCAACAATGTAATCATATTTATTTAAAATATCCGTATAGCGCGCACGAAACGCTTCTTCGTTAAATCCGTTGCGTACATTTTCTACAAGCTCGTAACATGTATTATGAATGCAAATCATATATCCTCACCTCTTCTTTCCATTTCTATCATAAAACATGTCTTTCTCCCAAGCAATCACCATTATAACGCTTTGAATAAAACGAACAATAAAAAAGAAGGGGGGAGTTGTTTTGCGGAATACATGGTTACTGACAGGAATTAGTACAATCGCTTTCTTATCTGGATGCGCTGGAATAAACGACGAATCCACATCTTTGTATGAGAAAAGCGGAACAACGATCAACGTTCGCTCAAGAAACGATTTATATAACGAACATGGTGTTCGAAACGGAATGGATTCGAGATTAACAAATTTCGGTTACGTAAGACATCAAAAAAGCCCAATTCCGGGCGATACAACACAGTATGCGACAATACCTGTATTAAACAGAGAAAATGTTGCCGATTTAATTAGTAAACTGTGCACCCAACTTCCGAACGTTTATGACGTTGGGACGCTCGTCACAGACGATACCGTGTTTGTCGTTTACAAGACAGACAGTACAAATCGGTTTGAAACAGCCGATCAAGTGAAAAAAACAGCTATTTCTGTCGTTCCACGTTATTATCACGTATACGTTTCAGACAATCCGCGCATGTTTCAAGATATTGAACGATTCGGCCGTTTAGATGCAAATAATCAAAATATCGATCAAGTTTTACAACAAACGATTAAAGAAATGCTCAAGTCGCCACAAGGTAGAAAAGTGAGCAGCGGAGAAAATGAAAACGGTGTGCAACGCGAAGAAATGAACATGATGCAATAACGAAAAAGGATGTCCCACATACATGAAAGGGACATCCTTAATTATATGTTTACTCATTCGCTTTTGCCGATTGTACTTGCTCATCAGCATGATAAGAAGAGCGGACGAGCGGTCCAGACTCACAATGACTAAATCCTTTCGCTAACGCAATTTCTTTTAACCCCATGAACTCATGCGGATGGTAATATTTCTCTACCTTTAAATGTTTTTTTGTCGGTTGCAAATATTGCCCGATCGTCAAAATATTCACCCCGACTGCCCGTAAATCGTCCATCGCTTCTAAAATTTCTTCTTTTGTTTCACCAAGCCCGACCATTAAGCTTGATTTTGTAGGAATATCCGGTTGCATTTCTTTCGCACGGCGCAAAAATTCAAGTGAGCGTTCATACGTTGCGCGCGCACGAACGCGCGGAGTGAGGCGACGAACTGTTTCAATATTATGATTTAAAATATCAGGACGAGCGTCCATTAGCGTTTTTAAGTTTTCATATACACCACCCATATCAGACGGCAATACTTCAATCGTCGTCAACGGATTTTTCCGTCGAATAGCACGTACCGTTTCAGCAAATACAGCTGCACCGCCATCTTTTAAATCATCGCGCGCAACAGCAGTCACAACAACATGTTTTAAATTCATTAAACGAACGGATTCAGCAACACGCTCTGGTTCTTGCCAATCTAGCTCCGTTGGCAATCCTGTTTTCACAGCGCAAAAGCGGCAAGCGCGCGTACATACATCGCCTAAAATCATAAACGTCGCTGTGCGACGAACGGCCCAACATTCATGAATATTTGGACAACGCGCTTCTTCGCACACCGTATGCAATTGTTTTTCGCGCATCATTTTTTTCAAGCCTGTATAATGTTCATTCGTATTTAACTTTATTTTTAACCACTCTGGTTTGCGAAGGTGCTGTTCTTTTGTTGACATCATTTTCACGCTCCACTCGTTAATGTACATTACCCATTATACGAGTTATTGCCTTACAATACAAAACAGTTTGTTTTTCCAACATTTTTTATTTATGAAAACAGTCGATTACCTCAAACTAATGATATGAACATCGGAGAAAGGAGAAAGAATGCGTGAAAACATTATGGTGCATAATCGTTTTTCTTCTCATTCCGTTCCAATCATTCGCTGCTGCACCAAATGTGTATGATCAACGAATGGAACTTTATAAAAAAGCAGAAGCCATTTCGCTCATTCCGTGGTACTACTTCGCAGCTGTTGATCAATATGAACGGAGCATTCGCCAAGCGCGCCGCGATTTACCAAAACCAACTGGAATTATCGGTATTTACATCCCCACTGAACGATGGGCTGGGCCACTCAATCAAAATAAAGAAGATCAAAATCCATTTACAATTAGCCAATTTGGTGGAATGGGGATAGATGGGAATGGAGACGGTATCGCTGATCGAACAAACGATGAAGATGTATTATTTGCGTTTGCTCGCTTTTTACGATCATACGGCACAGACCATACACATATTAAAATGGCGCTGTGGGACTATTATGAGCGAAGCAAAACCGTCGATATCATTTTAGGAAAAGTAAAGCTATATAAACATTTTGGGACGCTACAACTCGATCAATATGCCTTTCCAATTCCAAGACGATTTGAATATAGTTATCGCAGTACGTGGGGAGATGCACGCGGATGGGGCGGACGACGGATTCATGAAGGAACAGACATTTTTGCACATTACGGTACCCCTGTTCGCTCAACATGTTACGGTATCGTTGAATTAAAAGGATGGAATAAATACGGAGGTTGGCGCATCGGTATTCGCGATATAAACAATACGTATCATTATTTTGCGCACTTAAATGGATTCGCTAACGGCTTAGAGGAAGGAACGATTGTAGAGCCCGGCATGTTGATCGGTTCAGTCGGAAGTTCTGGTTACGGACCGCCTGGCACATCGGGTAAATTTCCGCCGCATCTTCACTACGGCATGTATAAAGATAACGGCTATACGGAATGGTCGTTTGACCCATATCCTTACTTAAAACAGTGGGAACGACAAGAACGCATGAGAAAAAGGGGCTGACCCAAAAGTCCGCTAAAAAGCGGACTTTTGGGAGTTGGTTTTCATATTTTGTAAAATAAGAGAGGGATTTACCTCTCATTTTTCTATTTCTTAAGCCTCTAAGGATCGTTGTTTG
>NZ_JAHZOF010000017.1:0-21839 GCF_019553625.1 Anoxybacillus sp. ST70 | reverse complement strand
ATTCATGAGACATGAACCTCCTTGTGGATAGTTGTGGCACATCTATTTTAACCAAGGAATCGGGTTCATGTCTCCTTTTTTGTTTGGTTGTAAATTTATGTTAGCGAATTTGCTCATCTACAGTTAATTTATTGAACATGTTTGTCGCGCAAGAACAGTATATGCTTTGCAGCGAATGACAATTATGTTATCACTCTAATTTAAAGTTTGAACAACAGTGAAAAATGATACTCTTTCATAGAACAAATTTACTGAGAACACGGTTATTTGAAGTAACAGTTCAATCCTTAGTAATGTCGTCACGAACTAGAAGATATAGTGAATAGGATTGAATGAATGATTTTAACGGTATTTTCAAGCTAAATGATAGAATAAATTTCTATTCTATACTTATTATAACTTATAAACAGAAATTTTCAATTATTAAAAATTTAATATAATATTGACAATATAATAATTTTTTATAAAATAAAAGTAGAGGTTTGCAATATTTTATTGCAACACCTTATTTTGGGTGTTTGGGGAGGTGTGGAAAATGAAAAAAGAACAAAAAATCAAAATCATTAAAGGTCAACCAGTGATTTCTGTTCTTTCTCTTTAATGTAAAGAGAATGAATGCATTTGAGGGTGAATCTCTCTTACATTTCCTCAACACGAGGGAGTGGATCTAGGGAAATTCGCCCTCCAATTTTTTACTCATTAATCAATCATGGAGAGGATTCAGTATGCAATCACAAGAGATTCAGATAATGTTATCAAGCCAACTTTTGGAGAGGCTAAATAAGATTTGTAGACAAAAAGGAATTGGTATGCTTGATTTAATACCTTTAATTATTAGCTATGGGCTAGACTATGAGGAAGTATTGTTTCAAATCGATACTCACATAAAGAAGCAGGAATCTGAATTGGTAGAGCGGTTGCAAGACCTTGGGTATATAGAGTAATAAACAAAAAAATATTTAGGTGGTTGTTAGAATTATGATACGTTGGGCAGTTGTCGGTGCAGCAGGTGTTGTAGGCAAGCATCATATACGTTCTATTCTAGATGACGACAAAAGCACTTTAATTGCAATTTGTGACACCAATGTTGTTAAGGGAAGAGAATTGTCAGAAACTTTACAGGTAGACTGGTATGCTGATTTGGATTCCTTGCTCACAGAAAAGGGACATCAATTGGATGCCGTATCGATTTGTACTCCGCATTATTTGCATTATGAGCAAGTTGCGGCGTGTATTGCCTCCGGAAAACATGTACTTGTGGAAAAACCTTTGGCTATTTCATCAGAAAAGGCTTTCGAACTTGTACAATTTGCTGATCGACAAGGTGTATTACTGAGTACAATTCAGCAATATCGTTGCAGACCGGAAATAATGAAAGCAAAACAGATTATGGATTCTGGACAAATAGGGGATTTATACCGAGCTCATGCGGTACATACCACATTTCGCACTGAGTATTATTTTCGCAGTGCCCCTTGGCGTTCCTCTAAACAGTATGCTGGAGCAGGAGTAATAATGAATCAGGCTCCGCATATGATTGACTTAATGTTATGGTTTATGGGAGTCCCTAAAAGGGTGACAGCAGTAAGTGGTACGGTCAGACATAATATTGAAGTAGATGATATTGTTTCTGTCATATTTGATTATGGGAATGGTATCCAATCTACTATTCATTGCAATACGGTGCAAATTCCAGGGCAGAGCTATATTGAACTGTTTGGAGATAAGGGGAATTTGCATGTGGAGCGAGATAAGTTGTCAAAATCATTATTAAATTGTGATATTAACGTGTTTATCAAAAGAGATCAATCTCACATCTACGCCATGCCTGAAGCAGTAACAGAAGATATACCAATTAACAAAGTAGAAAATCAAACTTATCATGGGGCTATTTTTTCAGATTTTTCCAAGGCAGTCACGGGAGAAGGAAAGCCGATAGTAACGGCAAGAGAAGCCTATCAATTGGTAGGTATTTTAGAAGCTATTATTGAATCTTCCCAAAAGGGAGTAGCAGTAGAATTGGAGTTAAAAATCTAATGAAAAAAGTATTGTATATTGCTTACTTCTTTCCACCTGTTAGCGGTGCAGGTGTGCAACGTTCTTTAAAATTCAGTAAATATCTTCAACTATACGGCTGGCATCCGATAATCGTGACTGTCAAAAATTCTACCTATCCCCTCGAAGATATGTCGCTTTTAAAAGATTGTATGGATAACATGGAGATTGTTCGGGTCAATTCACCTTTGGAGTCGATTTTCAGGGATGGTAAAGCTCCAAAGTATTTACGTCCCTTACTTAATTATCCTGATCGTCATTGGGGGTTTGCTCTACAGGCATTTTTAAAAGCAAGAAAATATATGAAAAGTGTAGATGCCATTATTACAACTTCTTCTCCTGTAAGCTCTCATTTGGCTGGATATCTTTTAAAGACTTTGTACGGAGTACCATGGGTGGCTGATTTTCGAGATCCATGGACAATGAATCCGTTTTACAAACCTTATACTAGAGTCCACAATTGGTTGGATAAAAAATTGGAAAAGGCCATTATCCGCAAAGCTGATTTTCTAATTATAACTACTTTTGATAAGGAACATCATTTTGTGGAAAGACCACCAGATGGAAAATGCCTGTCAATTCCAAATGGTTATGATGAGCAAGATTTTATAAATATTAACATTTCAAGACAGAAGAAGGGTGTATTTACTATCGGTTATAACGGTGGATTATACGATGATGTGGTTACAGAGACTTTTTTCAAAGGATTTCGACAATTTATTAATAACTATCATCTTACTCCAGATCATGTAAAACTAAGTATTTATGGATATTTACGTGATCCCCAAGTTCAGGAAAAATTGAAAGATATCAGTGAGTATGTAGAATTTCATGGATTTATTGAACATAAAGCCAGTATTCAAGCACTTTATCAAACAGATGTATTACTATTATTAACACGTGTCGGTCCTCATAATTCTGATTATGATAATTGTATTCCAGGTAAAACGTTTGAGTACTTACGAAGTGGACAACCCATTTTACATGTTGCCCAAAAGGAATGTTTTGTGTCAAATATTATTCGAGAATTTGAACAAGGGGTTAATGCTTTTCAAATCGAGGATGTTATTGAAGCGCTGAATAAGTTATATACAGATTGGAAAGCGGGTCAACTTATAAACCGAGTAGATCCTAGAATTTTATTATTTGAGCGCCGCGAATTGACAAAACAGCTTGCGGGTGTTTTAGATCACGTGACGGCCTATCAACACTTGGGAGAGAGGAAGGTGACTGGTGAACAAGTATAATCAAATTCTACAAGATGCGGTATCTTGGCTTAAGGAAGCTCAAGATAGATCAGGCAGTGATGGAATTGCGGGATGGTACGATTTCAGAAAACAGCAATATTCTGCGGCTTACCCCGAGACGACAGGATATATTATAGGAACCCTTTTACGTTACGGACAGGCATATGAGGATGAAGAAGCTATTTCACGTGCAATTAGGGCTGCAAAATGGTTAATCGAGATACAGGATCAAGAAGGTTGGATTCCTGCAGGTTTAATTGATGCAAAACAAGGACCAGCTGTGTTTAATACTGGAATGGTATTACAAGGATTATTAGATGTTTATGTCTATACAGGAGACAGTTATTTTTTAAGTGCTGCATGTAAAGCGGGAGATTGGTTGTTACATCATCAAGAAGAAAACGGTGCTTGGATTGAAACTTCTGCATATACTGACCGTGAGTCACTAGCTTACCATGTTTTAATTGCATGGGTATTGTTTCGTTTAACTGAGATAGTGGATGATCCGCGATACTGCAAAGCTGCAGAAAAGAATGTAGATTGGTGTCTTGAATTACAGCGGGAGAATGGATATTTTGAAAAAAATCATCTTGGACGCTTTCGTTATGCTTTGACGCATACCATTGGATATGTATTGCAAGGTTTGGCAGAAAGCTCGGTTTACTATCGAAAAACAGATTGCCTACATGCAGTAGAGAAAGTGCTTGTACAAATTGATACTTTAACGGACGAGGATGGTTTTTTATCGGGGGAAATTGATAGTTCATGGAAACCGATTCGATCATGGGCCTGTTTGACAGGAAATGCTCAGATTGCGGGTGTAGCTATGAGAATGAGAGTGTTAGGTGCCCGCTCATTTGAACATTTAGCCAAGCGATTGAATCATTTTTGTTGTCAAGTCTACGGAGCATATGCTAGTAAACGACCGGCAGGGTTACATGGATGCCATCCTGTTGTTGAAGATGGCTATATGTTCAGTCGTGTACCTAATTGGGCTGTAAAGTATCTTATCGATAGTCTTATGCTTGAATTAGGGGGAGGGAAATATGACATTTGCCATACATAGAGTTAAAGTAAAGGATTTACTTGCGTTTGCACAAGAGGTGTTACAGAAAGCAGGTTTAGAATTTGAGGATGCAGCAATAACGGCTGATGTACTAGTTGCTGCCGATGTATGCGGTATTAGTTCTCATGGTACGGGATTACTACCAACATATGTGCGTAGGCTTCAGCAAGGAGGGATTCGTGCTGAAGCTAAACCAAAGGAGGTATGGAGAAAAGCAGGTCAACTCCTAGTTGATGCCTATGGAGCAATGGGACCTGTCACGGCTGTACAAGCTGTACACGAGGTTCTGACAAGTGCTAAGCGGTACGGTGCTGGGTTGGTGATGGTGAAAAACAGTAATCATATCGGTATGTTGGGTTATTACAGTAGAATGATTGCCGAGCAAGGTTTGATTGGCATCGTTCTAACGAACTCTGGGCCAAATGTTGCAGCATGGGGTGGTGCTGAGCCAGTACTTGGAAACAACGCTCTGTCTGTATCCGTACCGGGCAGAGACGAACCGTTATTTCTACTTGATATGGCAACAGGAGAAGTCGCGTGCGGACGTGTGCGTTTGGCTGCTCAATCAGGTGAAAAGGAAATCCCAGAAGGATGGATTCTGGATGCTAAAGGTCGTCCAAGCACTGATCCTCAAGATTTTATCAACGGTGGTGTAGTGTTACCGTTTGGTAAGCATAAAGGATTTGGAATTGGTATGTTAGTCGATTTATTGACAGGTGTAATGAGTGGTGGGCTTTTTGCATCAAAAGTGAGAAGACAGCGCGAAGATTATGCCAAAATCGCAGGATCTTCACATACTTTTATTGCTTACGACGTTACCCAGTATATGTCCCTTGAAACATTTATAGAAAGAGTCGAGGAATGGATTCATATCATTAAGTGCACAAAAAAAGCAGATGGGTTTGATGAAATCTTAATTCCAGGTGAACGTGAAATGAGAACAAAACGAATTCGAGAATCTGAGGGTGTGCCATTTGAGGAGAAGCAGCTTGTTCCTCTCATTCAGATTGCAGAAGAATTAGAGATTGAGCATCCTTTCCCATAAAGGAGCATTCCTGTAATGAGGAAAATGAGGTTTGAAACAAAAAAAGTCCCCTTGGTATGATACAGGGTGTCAAGGACTTGACCCCTAACTAATAAACCAAGGAGGACCTGATATGAATTATAACCGAATTCGAAAATTAGGCAAATCACTGAACACACGTTAATCATTGGCGTTGATATCGCGAAACACAAACACGTGGCAAGAGCTCAAGATTATCGGGGATTCGATCTATCGAAGGCCGTTATAGTTGAAAACTCAAGAACAGGGTTTCAAACGTTTTTAAATTGGGTACACACCTTGATGAACCAACATGAAAAAAGAGATGTCATCGTAGGAATGGAGCCAACCGGACACTATTGGCTGAATTTCGCTTACTTCTTACAATCACATGACATCCGATGTGTCACCGTGAACCCGATGCATGTGAAACGAAGTAAAGAGTTGGATGATAATTCTCCGACGAAAAACGACGTGAAAGATGCGAAGGTCATTGCCCAGCTCGTAAAGGATGGTCGATATTCGATCCCGATTCTTCCGGAAGGAGTTTACGCGGAATTACGTGAAGGAATGAAACTTCACGACATGGTGATGCAGGATCTACATGCACTTCAAGCCCAAGTGCACAATTGGCTGGATCGCTATTTTCCGGAGTTTCTTACGGTGTTTAAAGATTGGACCGGAAAAGCAGCGCTGCAGATTTTAAAAATGGGATGTCTTCCAAAAGAAATCGCAAAGATTCCATCCGAACGGCTTCTTTGGGAAGTGAAGAAAGTGGCCAACCGGGCAGTCGGAATGAAGCGAATTGAGCAGTTAAAAGAGGTGGCAAAAGCCTCCATTGGGCTTCAAACGGGCACTCAAATGGCCAAAGAAGAGTTGCGTTATTTACTCGAGAAATACGAGTATTTAACTCATCGTCTAAATGAACTTGAAAAGCAGTTAAGCGAAATGGTTCAAACAATCCCAGGGGCCAAAGAGATGTGTGAGATCAAAGGCATCGGAGAAATGACGGTTGTCGGCTTTTTCGCTGAAGTGGGCGACATCAACCAATATCATCATCCACGCCAAATCATCAAACTGGCGGGGCTGAACCTAAAAAAGAATGAATCCGGTCAACACAGAGGAAAAACGATAACCCATTAACCGGTAAGCAGTCTCTTGTCGCTTTATGTAGTAAACTCATTCGAATCTTATTCGTCATTGGTCGACGTCAAATTTCGTTCAGTGAAGAGAAAATGATACAAGATATTCCACACTTAAAGACATTGCAGGAAGTCGCTTAACCTGAAAACACGTATCAAAGATAGACATCAGAAGCACGGAGAAGTCGGGCGTTATCACACCATACGGGCTTAGACCCAGTAAAGGAGCATATTCCGACCTCCACCTCATGGATAGGCTGAACGAAGGAATGTAGGAGCGAAGGACTCCGTGAGACATGGGAGGGTACACCGCCATGAGACAAGTGGAGATCCATTGGTGCGATCATAAGGAAATGTCTTCTGTTTTCAAAAAATTGGATGATGGAGTTTGTTCCACTACATTCTATCTATCCAAAAATTTATAAATATTCAATATCTATCCTTATTTCTGATGTCTACAAAACGTCTATGTTCATGAAAATCGAAGAAATTCAAAGAAAAAACGAGAAAATCGTTATTTTATAGAGGGAGGGTTATTATGAAAAAATCTATTTTTTCCGATGAAATTTCAGAAGATCTGTCTGAAGCAATTGATTTGGCTGTAAAGTATGATATAGAAGCGTTAGAATTACGTAATGTGTGGAATAAAAGCATTGTTGAAGTTAGTACATCGGAATTAGGTGAAATTAAAGCACGGATGGAAGAAAGTAATTTGTCGGTCTCCTGTATTGCTACGTTTGCCTTCAAGTGCCGCTACGATTCAGACAGTGAATTTCAAGAAAGTATGGATATTATTAAAAGAGGTTTAGAAGCTGCACAATTTCTTAATGCTAGGGTGTTAAGAGTATTTACGTTCTGGAAGCCGAATTTTGAAGTCAGTCTCGAAGAACTTGCAGAGAAAATGCGGCCTGCGGTTGAGTTGTTTCGTAATACAAACGTAATACTGGGAATTGAAAACGGTTCTCGTACTATAGTGGGCTCAACTCGTGATATCGGAGCGCTAATTGATATTATTAATGAGCCGTTTGTAGGTGTGGTTTGGGATCCTGGTAACTGTTTGTTTGGCGAACGTGAGAGCGACCCATTTCCTGAAGGCTATTCCCATATTCGTGGTAAAGTTGCACATCTCCATATTAAGGATGTAAAAGTAACTCCAGAAGGTCCAAGATATGTAGAACTGGGCAAAGGAGATATTGATTTTAGAGAAATTTTGAAACAACTAAAGAGAGACGGGTATGAAGGATATGCTTCGATTGAAACACATTGGCGTCCTAATTTTCATTTTACACGCCAGGAGCTTGATTTGCCTTATGCACATATTTCCCGTGAAGGATACGAAGCTTCTGAAATTTATTTGTCTAAATTCCGGGAGATGTGGCCAGGTGCCTAAATTGGGATTATTTACGAAATTATATCGGAATTATCCATGGCAGCAGGCAGTTAGAGATGCCTGTGATCTTGGATATGATGCACTCGAATGGATGGGGCGCTCTCCTCATTTGAATCTTAATAAAACAGCTGAAATACACGAAATTAAGCAAATGGTAAAGCAGAATGGCTTATCGATTTGTGCTATTGCTTTATATGAATGTAAAGAGATGACAACCAAAGGTTGGACAACAGAAGAAATAGATAAGTTTAAACGTGTCCTTGAAATAGCTAGTTATTGGGAATGCCATCTTCTGCGATTTGGGCCATCTAAGCCATCACCACAGGAAGCGAGAGATGAACATTGGTACAGGGCAACAGAAGTAATGCAGCAGGCATGTGAACTAGCATTATCTTATGGTATTGAAATTGGGCTTGAGATGCATGCAGGGTATCTAATTGAAAGTCCTGAGGCAGTCATTCGTTTAATTAGGTTAATTAATTTACCAAATGTAGGAATTGTTTTTGATCCTGCCAATTTGATATGTGCAGGTCTGGATTATAAAGAAGATGTAATCCTGAAAATTGCTCCTTATTTGCGTCATGTACACATTAAAGATATCAAGCACACTATCAGCGGTTTTCAGCATCAGTTACTAGGACAAGGAGATTTGGATCTTAAAGCCGTACTTAGAGGGCTTCTTATGATCGAGTATGAAGGTACAATTACAGTGGAGTCGCATGTGGCAGGTGATCCACGCTATATTGCCGAACATGAGAGGAAAGTTTTATTGCATACATGGGAGGAATTGGTGTGAAAGTGGTAGTTATGGGATTGGATGGAGCATGCTGGAGATTGTTGGATCCCTGGATAGCCAGTGGGGAATTGCCGCATCTGGCTAAACTACGTCAACGTTCATTATGGGGGGATCTAATCAGTCAGCTACCGCCTGTTACTTGTCCAAACTGGAAATGTTATTCTACTGGTCAAAACCCAGGTAAACTGGGTGTTTATTGGTGGCAGATGATAGACCGAGATAAGAGAAAGATCAAAGTTCCTAATTCCCTATCTTTTCATGGGAAGGATTACTGGGAGTATCTTAGTAAGAATGGAAAGCGCGTTGCTGTTATTAATATGCCGAGCACGTTTCCGCCAAGTCCAGTAAACGGGTATTTTATATCGGGTCACCCGATACCTGATGCGGAAAATCAAAATTATACTTATCCGGTAAGCTTAAAGCAAAAGTTATACCAACGGTACAACTATCGGATATATCCTCAATCTAAGGTATGTAGAAAATCAACGCTTGAAACACCTGAAATCCAGGATACGTTGCGTTTGATTGATGTCCGATTTGAAACTGCCTATGATTTATTGGTTGAACATGACCTTGATTTTGTGCATGTAACGACTTTTGATATCAATGTATTGCAGCACTTTTTTTGGTCAGGGGAACAAACATTAGAAGGATGGAAACGGATAGATCAGCACATTCAACGCTTTATGGATTTAGGAGTGGTTTTGATATTGATGTCAGATCATGGAAGTGCACCGATTGATTTTACTTTCAATATTAACGTTTGGCTACAAAAGCATGGTTATCTCCGTATTCATAAAGATAAACTAAAAGATTGGCAATTTGTCTCCCATTCACAACCGGGTAAAGAAGAGTTGATTGATTGGGAAAATTCACAAGCAGTTGCTACTAGTCAAGGTCCAGTTTATATTTTAAAGCATCCGTCACAACCAGATTATGAAAAACTACGCCAAGAATTAATGAGAAAACTGTCAGAAGTAAAAAACCCAGAGACAGGTGAACCAATTGCAGAGCGTGTCTATTTACGTGAGGAGTTGTATCACGGACCGTATCTTGATCAAGCACCTGATTTATTAGTTCAATTTAGGGATGGTTATGATATTAAAGACCGTATGGATGGTACAGAACTATTTACCCAGCCTCAGCATTGGCGTGCAGGCAATGCGCGTAACGGTATGTGGGTACTTTATGATCCAAATGCTTCTTATTCTCCTACCAAGATAGAGGGTGTGAACATCATTGATCTTGCTCCTACAATATTAGAATTGTTTAATTTGTCAAAGCCAGAGAATATGGATGGACAGAGTATTTTTGATAAGTTTTAGAAGGAGGTAAACTATTCATGATTGAGATTTCAGACTTTAAAAATCAAATCCTTAATCGATATGAACACTTTAAGTCTATCGAAAAGGATGAAACAAAGCTCTATAATGTTCAGAGTGAGCGCTTACAACATTTATTGTTGAATGCAATTCGCAATGTACCAGTTTACAAAGAACTAGGGATCACAGAGGAGCAGATTAAATCCAATCCGTATAAAGCTTTGGAAGAATTTCCGCTAATAACTAAACAGAGTATATTAGAGCGTTATAATGATCACGTATCTGACGAAATCGATGTAGATACTTGTTTTTCAACTAAGACTTCAGGTAGCACTGGAGTCCCATTTATTTCAATTAAGGATCAAGTGCACTTGGTGCAAGGGATGAGTAACATTATGAAGATACTAAAGGATCGCGGTTTGGAAGAAGGAACTCGCATACTTAGAATTGCTGGACGTGTGAATGGGTTGAAAGAAAAGACTGTTGAATATGGAGGTGTGTTTCGTATAGCATTTATTGGTATAAATGGCCCTCTTGAATTAATTGATCCTAAAATGATTCGTCAAGTAGTAGAATATCGTCCAGAAGTAATTAGTGGTCATGGTTCTGAAATCTTGCTTCTCTACAAGTTGTTAGAAATACACGATTTATTAGAAGGATTAAGCAAAGTTCGATTAATTATTTGTGGCGGAGAATCCTTATCTAAATCAACACGTACGTTCCTAGAGAAAGCATTCCAAGCACAGGTGGTCGATTGTTATGGGATGCAGGAGATTGGAGATATTGCTTTCCAGTGCCCAGAATATCCTGAATATTACCATATTAACGAAGAGTCTGTATATCTTGAGTTGGTTGGTGCTAATGGGGAAAGATTAACGGAAGGGGAATACGGTGAATTTGTAGCGACAAATCTATTAAATACAACAATGCCATTTATTCGTTATCGTACAGGAGATTTCGGAATGATTTCAAAAGAGAAATGTAAGTGTGGCCGCAAAACGAGGGTTATCAAAATGATAGATGGACGAGAAATGAATCCGATTGAGCTTGGTAATGGTGATTTGTTGAATCCGTATGTACTTAAGCGTCAACTAGAAGATATTAAAGTTGCACAATATCAGATTGTACAAGATAAACCGGGGCAGGTTAGGTTAAATGTGGTGCTCGGACAAAACACAACTGAGCAAGAGGTACGAGATTATGTTGCAAAACTACATGACTGGCTGGGTAAAGAAACTGAAATTATTCTTCGCTTCTGCGAAATTGAAGATATTATAAGTCCAAATGGAAAAGTAAAAGCCTTTTTGTGTCGAGTTCCACAGAAATTAAAGTAAAAAGGTGATATAAAAAATGAGTGAACGTACAAAATTAATAATTATTGGTTTGGATTGTGCAGAACCTGATTTAGTTTTTGACATATGGAAAGGGGAATTCCCAACTCTAGAGAGATTAATGAACACGGGACAGTATTCTCGAATGAAAAGTACAATTCCACCGATTACTGTCCCTGCATGGACAGCTATGGTAACCGGCTTGAACCCAGGGCAGCTCGGGTGTTATGGCTTCCGGAACCGCAAAGATTACAGCTATGATGGATATTCTTTAGCATACTCTAATACTATTAAGGCAAAGAGGGTTTGGGAAATATTAGGGGAGCACGGGTTGAAGTCAATTATACTAGGCGTTCCGCAAACCTACCCTGTTCAACCTGCTCCAAATACTTTGCTTGTAAGTTGTTTTTTGACACCTGATACCGAGCATACATATACGTATCCGCAGTCGTTGAGTCAAGAGATTGCCGAAGTGATAGGAAAGTACCAGTTTGATATTAAAAATTTCCGTTCATCGAATTATGATGAAATTTTACAAAGTGCTTACAATATGCTAGATCAAAGATTTAAACTGGCAGAGCATTTAGTTACAACAAAAGAATGGGATTTTTTTATGATGGTAGATATTGGGTTAGATCGGATTCAGCATGCTTTCTGGAAATTTATGGACAAAAAACATGTGCTGTATGAAGAAAATCCGCAATATGCTGACGTGATCTATAATTACTACCAACGCATTGATAAGCATATTAGTCAGCTTTTAAAAAAGATTCCGGGTAATGCGAGGGTAATGGTAGTTTCTGATCATGGCGCTAAGCGAATGGATGGTGGTATCCGCATTAATGAATGGCTCATTCAAAAGGGGTATTTGAAACTTAAATCATACCCAATTACAAGGACTAGTATTCATAGTGCAGATATTGATTGGGCAAACACGAAGGCATGGGGCGACGGTGGATATTATGGGCGTATTTTTTTAAATGTTCGTGGGCGTGAGCCTGAAGGATCTCTCGCTCCGGAGGAATATGAAGAGTTCCGCAATCGATTAATTGAGGAGTTAACGAACATTAAAGATCCACATGGAAGAGAAATTGGAACTAAAGTCTTTAAGTCGGAGGAAATTTACGGGGAATGCATGAACATTGCACCTGATTTGATTGTCTATTTTGGTGATTTATATTGGCGCTCGATCGGTAGTATCGGAGATAAAGGGATTTGGACTTATGAAAACGACACTGGACCGGATGGTGCTAATCACAGTCAATACGGATTGTTTATCAGTGCGGTTAATCAGGCTGACTTTATGAATAATGACACGGGTGAACGAGAACCTATTGAAATTTATGATATAGCCCCGTCTATTTTGAAACATTTTGGAATTGCTGTACCAACTGAGATGCGGGGAAGGGCTATTTCTCTTTAGCCCTTCCTGAGGTGATTAAAGAGAGGGAATGAAGATGAGCATTCAAAATCGGAAAAGCTTTCTAAAATATGCAGTCGGATTGTTTTTGGCGACTTTTGGGTCTGGAGTATATTTTATCGCATCTACATGGATGCTCTATGATTTGACCGGGGATGCGACTTATACCGGGTTATTTGTGGGAATTGGCTTTTTGCCTGGACTTTTGTTGAATTTGTTTTTTGGTACTATTATAGATCGCTTTAACCGTAAATTATTAGCCATTTTATCCAATCTTGTGGTTACTGCAGCTACTGGAATCTTCCTAGGATTAATGCAGATTGGTATTTTACATGCCTGGACCATTATAGGACTACATATAATTGTTCAACTTTCTGTCTCACTATACAGACCAGCGACTCAGGCATTTTTGGCTGAAATTTTTGATAAAAATGAGCTTCCAAAAGTATACAGCTATACTGGAGCTATTGGAGAAACGGGATCACTGATTGGAGCGACTTTAGGTGGAATAATATTATCGTTTATCAATCCTAAATATGCGGTTTTGTTTAACGGGATTGCCTTCCTTGCTTCAGGTATTTTACTTTTTCTAATTCCGCATGTGAATCAAGAGAAAGTCTTGAATTCAAAACTTAAGAAAAGCTCCGTTATAGCAGATTTCATCGACGGATTTCAATATTTAAAGGCACATCCTTTTTTGATTCAATTATTTGTGATAATGTTTGTTGGGCAGTTAGTGTTGCACAGTAGTAATGGTCTACTATCAATCTATGTAGCGGATTTTCTTAAAAAAAGCACTTCTTTATATGGAATTTTGCAGAGTACCTTATCTATCGGTAATATTGTAGGCGGAGTTTTGACAACATGGTTCTTGTTAACTTTTAAAAACAGAATATCCATTTACTCCCTTACGACTGTGTTTATCGGTCTTTTTCTTCTTACTTTCGGGTCATATCTACCACTTGCTTTTACGGGTGTGTTTTTGATTGGTCTGGGTACTACTTGGCTTAGAGTACTGATGCAGTCCATTCAGCAGATTGTTACCGATAAAACCTACCATGGAAGAATGGCTAGTTATCGAATGGTCATTAATCAAGGTTCAGTGGTTGTTGGAGCACCGATTTTAGGGGTAATAGCAGAGAAATATGGTGCAAACGTTTCATATGGTGTCTTGCTGATTCCTGTGTTTATGGTATTATTGTTTGCCGTTTATTTTGCAAAACAAAAACAGTTTGTAAATGTGATTCAATCAATTACTCAGAAAGAAAAAAAACAGAATGCTGGGTAAACAGATGTCAGGGGGAATTTTATGGCTATCCTCATTACTGGTGGAGCAGGATACATTGGAAGCCATACCTGTGTAGAGTTGTTGAATGCAGGATATGAAGTTATTGTACTAGATTCTCTTTCTAATAGCAAAGCTGAATCATTAAAACGTGTAAAAGAAATTACAGGAAAGGAACTTAAATTTTATAAGACCGATTTGCTTAATAGACGTGAACTGGAAATGGTTTTTATAGAAAACCATATTGATACAGTGATTCATATTGCCGGTCTTAAAGCGGTTAGTGAGTCGATAAAAGTCCCTCTTCGCTACTATCATAATAATATTATTGGTACGTTGATTCTATGTGAGGTTATGCAAAAATATGGCGTTAAGAAAATTGTATTTAGTTCTTCGGCTACGGTCTATGGTGTACCCAAGCGTGTGCCAATTTCCGAAAATTTTCCGCTTAGAGCAACTAATCCCTATGGACGAACAAAATTAATGATTGAAGAGATGTTACGGGATTTGTATGTTGCTGACAATAGTTGGAGCATATCCATTTTACGTTACTTTAATCCTGTTGGGGCTCATCCAAGTCGGCGAATTGGTGAAGATCCTAATAGTGTTCCTAAAAACCTAATGACTAATATTACTCAAGTGGCTGTTGGAAAATTAAAAGAATTAATGGTGTTTGGTAATGATTATCCAACTGTTGATGGGACAGGGGTTCGCGATTATATCCATGTTGTTGATCTCGCAATTGGACATTTAAAAGCACTTGAAAAAGTATTGGAGACAACGGGTGTCGATGTATATAACCTTGGTACAGGAATAGGATATAGTGTTCTTCAGATTATTTCTATATTTGAAAAAGTAACAGGTGTAAAAATTCCTTATAAAATTGTTGAACGTCGATCAGGAGATGTGGCGATCTGCTATGCAGATCCAACAAAAGCAAAGAAAGAATTAGGATGGGTAGCTAAAAGAGAAATTGAGGAAATGTGTGCAGATTCATGGGGTTGGCAATTAAATAACCCAAACGGTTACGAGTAAAGCTTATTATTAACTGTAAACGAGCAATTACATTACAGTAATTACCATATTATAAAAAACAAACGAAAGTTCCCCTATGCATTTACAGCTATTCGACAGCGCGGCTCTTCGAATCAGTCTTTACGATTCACAGGTAAAGTGGGGATTGGCCCCATACCCGTCAAGTTAGCGGTATAAAATTTTTTAGGATGATACGCATGTTCGAAAAATCAATCAAAGGATGAAGAGAAAACCAAATGCTGGGCATGCCAAATAACCCTCAAGAAGAGGGTTATTTGGCATTTATATCCATAACCCACACTACCATATCCCCAATTTCTTTAAAAGATCCGATACCGTTTCCTCTCCTTTCCTTCGGTCTTTCCTCGCGTGTTTCCTTAACAGAGACAGGAGAGATGGAAGGGCGGTTTCCATCGCTTGGGGATGCAAAAGAAACCGATGCCAATACGATTGGAGGATATTAAGCGCTTTCCATTCACTGATCTCGATTCCCTCCCGTTGATGCCAATACCTTCGGGCTTGGAACAGAAGAGTCTGCGTGACTAAAATGGCAATCAATGTCCCATATAAGTGGCATTCGAATCGTTCCTTCTTCATCTTTTTGACACGGTCAAGGTCAAATAAGGATTTCCAGCCCTTAAATAACAGCTCCACTTGCCAGCGCAGCGAATACAGCTCATAAACTTGTTGCGCATCAAACGATTCTTGTGGTAAATTGGTCAGTAAGATGTGATATTTTTTTGTTCAAGGGTTTGGCGTGACAGCGCCTTCCCTTTCTTTTTTCCTTTTTCCGCACGTACGCCAGCCGTTTTTCCCATTCTTCCGCCGTGAGACGGCGAAAAATCAGACGCGGAACATACAGGCGTTGGTGTCCGATATACACGTGTTCCACTTCCACGGCTTCCCCCTCGCCCAATCGATTCCCAATCCCATTCGTGCCACTCCCCGTCCTGTTTGATATAGACTTTGATATCGGAACGCAACCGGGTAATATAATAAGCACCTCGAGCATCGATCTCCGCCAGCGTGGCGAGTGAAAAAAACCCCAGATCCCGAATGCAAAGGTCATTCGGTAAAATCGTGTGCTGGGTATGATAAGCAAAGCGGGCATCGGAATCATTGGCCTGTTGGACGCACAGCTGAAGACAGGTTCCCGATAACAGCTCATACTCAAATTGGATTTTGGCGCCAGATGAAACCGAACCTTGATAGTCCTCACCATAGTCGGCTGGAAGTAAAAAACTGGTAGAGTCTAAGATCCGCAGACGGGTGAAACAAGCGCGATACGTTTCGGTGATGGAAGAGAGTGACGGACGTTGATGCATCAGGAGAGTAAAAAAGACCTCTTTTAAAAACGCCACGGCACGAGGCGTAAACCGCTGATTCAGTCCTTCATTCGAGAGAGCAATCATGCCAGAGCGCCAAATCGGCACACAACCGCTGAAGCGACTGACAGGCGAGCGATCCGTCTCCCCAAGCACATAGCGTCAGAAAGGCTTCCGCTGTTAATGAACGCTGCCGCTGAATGAATCCGACTTTCCGTGCCAGACGGGTCAGTTCTTCAGAGGAGAAGAGTTGACGAATCGTTTTTATCCATGCCTTCATCTTTTTTGCCATCAAAAAATAATCCTTTCCAACGATGATTTTCGTTAGAAAGGATATCATGTTTTTGGCGCTGAAAAAAGATCAAATTCTTAACTTGATGGCTATGGGGCGAAACATCCGATTTTTACCCCAGCTGCCTTAGAAGCGATTGCCCTGCATTCGCAGGGGTGGCCGCGGATCATCAACAACCTCGCCACCACTCGCCTGTTATACGGCGCTCAATTAAAAAAACATATGATTGACGAAGACATTGTGCGTATGGCAGCCGAAGAAATGGGGTACTGACACAGCAGGGGCTGATCGGCCCCTGTTATGTTTCATCCCGATCCATCCTCATTCTAGTTAATCATCCGAAATAATGTGCAAACGTTCGGAAATAATCTGCAAAACCTGGAATAATTCGCAAAGATTTTGCACATTATTTCCGAATCCGTCCGAAATAATTTGGGTTCATCACCAAATTTTGTGATTTAGTGACAAAAAAGAGAAAGCACTGACGAAATCCTGGCAATAATGTTAGCGGTGAAATAAACATTAAGGAGGTCTCGTAAGTGCTTTCTATATCACTAGAATTGCCAGAATTTAAAGTTATTAAACAAGAACTTCTTTCCTATGGTTATGCGATTCATGTAGAGAAAACAGAGGCACAGGAACGTTGCCCTCATTGTGGGTTTGCCACTTCCTCTGTCCACGACAGACGGACAAGAAAAGTACGGGATTTGGCGATTTTCCATCAACCGGTGTACTTGTTCGTAAAGGTAAAGCGCTATCGGTGCTGGAATTGTTCCCAAGTGTTTTCCGCCTCTTTGGAATCGATTCAACCCAATCAACACTACACCAATCGATTTTGTGAGTACTTGTATGAACTTTGTGAAGGCTCCACCATTCAAGAGGTTAGCCGAAAGCACCGCATCCCATATACGACATTGGAACGCATCTATTACTCCATCGCATCGAAAAAAGCAAAAGAGCGCCAAGCAGCAAAGGGGGCATCTTTTCAGGAAGGGATGGTGCTTAGCTTAGATGAAATCGCGGTAAAAAAGGGACATCAGTATGAAACCGTATTGATGGATGCCAAAGCCGGATCGGTCATGGGAATGCATGCCGATCGCCAATGTGACTGCGCCATCAACTTGTTGAGCCAAAATGTCCTGTCGAAAGAAATGGTCCAAACGGTGATTCTTGACATGTGGGAACCTTATCATAAGGCGGTTCGTGCCCTGTTTCCATCTGCTTCGATTGTCATCGATAAGTACCATGTGGTTCAAAAAGTGACACAAGCCTTGGATCAAGCAAGAAAGGAATTTTCTCCATTGAAAAAGGCTCGATATCTTCTCTTAAAAGGATGTGAAAAGCTTCGTAAGGACCAACGGCTTCGATTAGACGATATCTTGGAGGAGTATCCGGCACTTTCCATTGCTTATTATCTGAAAGAGTTGTTTCGGGATTTTTACCGAACCGATGAATATAACGAAGCAAAGGAACGCTTGGAAGAATGGATTCAGTTAGCCAAACAGAGCCCTTTTGCTTCTTTTCAGGAAGCAGCCAACATGCTTGAAAGGTGGAAGGAGCCTATTCTTTCCTACTTTTTGTGCCCATATACCAATGCCCGAATCGAGGGGACGAATCACAAGATCAAAAACATCAAACGCCGAGCATATGGCTATCGAAATCGAGAACGGTTTCGTTTGCGTGTATTTCTGGAGTGTACAGGGAACACTACAGGTAGTCGGGCTGCTTAAGTGCCCCTTCTTCCACTATCGGTATGATAGTTGGTAGAATGGAACCCGTCAAGGAAAGCACTTGACTGTTTCCATTCTACCAACTTCGTGGTCTGTATGCGGAAGAAGGATTCTGACTGATGAACCTATTTCATCCAGCTAACATGTTTCTAGGATTGAGTAGAAATCACAGAAAATGGTGAAGACCCATAATTTGAAAAAGGGATTCTGAAATAATGTGCTAATTTACACTAAAAGTATACCGAATGTCGACTGGGCAAATCAACTGGAAAGTGTCATTCGTCAGTTTGTAAAGGAAAAATTAGAACTGATCATGCGGGAAGAAATCAAACATTTCCTCGAAATCGAACAGGCGGACACATCCAATATGAGAAACGGCTACTATCAACGAAATCTAGATACACAATATGGCCGAATTGAAGGACTTTTGGTGCCAAGAGACCGAAACGGAGAATTTCAAACGCAGTTGTTTGCCCCTTATCAACGCCACACCGGCTGGCTGGAGGAAGCCATCATTAGGATGTATCAAAGTGGCATGAGTACACGGGAAATTGGCAAGTTTATTGAACGAATTTTAGGCAATGCCTATTCTCCTGCAACGATCAGCCGTATTACCGATGTCGTGAAAGAAGACATCGAGAAATGGCACCATCGTCCACTATCCAAACGTTATTCTGTCTTATATTTGGACGGCTTGTACGTGAAATGGTATTATGTCAAGAAAATAGACACATAAAATGGAGAAACATTTTAACTCCTACTACCGCACTTCGTTTGGTGGCCTCTTGAGAAGGAGAACGGTTGGTAAACCATTCCCCTTCTCAAGAGGATTAAGAAACCGCCATATCGTTACTCATTCAGAGAAGGATTGTTTTTTGTCGTGTTGATGCAGCTTCTCATATGCCATCAGAGACATGTACTCGTTAGCGGAATGAATTCGCTGCGAGTTATAAAAACACTCAATATATTCAAAAATCCGATGTTTGGCCTCTTCCCTTGTTGTAAAGGTCTCGTGGAAAATCAGTTCCTTTTTGATGATGCTGTGAAACGATTCCGCACATGCATTATCATAACAGTTTCCCTTTCGACTCATGCTCGTCTGCATTCCGTATTTCCTCAACATGGCTTGGTATTCATTCGATGCATACTGGCTCCCTTGATCCGAATGGTGAATCAGACCTGGTTGGGGCTTTCTCTGGTTGATGGCTCGGCTTAGTGCTTTGATCACTAACTCTTTTGTCATTCGCTCGGAAAGATACCAGCCAACGATTTTACGAGAAAACAAATCCATGATGGATGCTAAATACAGCCAGCCTTCTTTCGTCCAAATATAGGTGATATCCGCCACCCATACTTTGTTTGGCTTATCCACTTCAAACTGCTGATGTAATAAGTTGGGATACACAGGCAAATGATGCTTCGAATTCGTGGTGGCTTTATATTTTTTCTTCGTTTTGGAACGAATGTCATCGTCTTTCATGATTCTTGCGACGGTTTTCTGAGAGACCTTTACTCCTTGTTTCTGAAGGATTTTTGTGATTTTTGGACTGCCATATGTTTCTCTGGACTCGATATGAATCTTTTTGATTTGCTTTTTCAACGCTTCCTGTCTTTTCTTTTGTTGACTTTCTGGCCGTTTGGCCCATGCATAGTATCCACTTCTTGAAACACCTAGGACTTCACACATCTTCGCCACACGAAACTCCTTTCGATGCGTATGAATGAATGCATAAATTACTTCTGGTTTTTGGCGAAGATGCCCATGGCCTTTTTTAAGATCGCGTTTTCCTCCTCTAAGTCACGAATGCGTTTTTGCAGTTCACGCTTTTCGCGATCTTCTGGCTTGAGGTTCCCGCTTCCGACAAAGCTATGTTCCGCATCATTTTTATAATCTGCTACCCACTTATGAAGGGTTTTTGGTGAAATATCTAGTTGTCTAGCTGTTTCAGCGACTGCTTTCCCTTCCTCTAGCACTAATTTAACTGCGTGTACTTTGAATTCTTTGTCAAAACGTCTTGTCATTATAGACACTCCTCATGTTTGATAGATTTACTATACATTTCTCTATTCGTTGTGTCTATAATCTAGACTAACATCAAAACTTCGCCGCGATACGGTAGAGAAAGAAGTCATTTATGTGGTGTTTGGAGTGAATGAAGAAGGGTATCGCGAAATTCTGGATTTCTTCGTGGGAGGACAAGAAAGCGCCTATGTATGGCAGAAAATTCTCCAACAGCTCTATCAAAGAGGCGTCAAGGAAGTGCTTCTGGGCGTATTCGATGGACTACCGGGGTTGGAGGAAGCCTTTAAGGCAGTTTATCCGAAAGCCGATGTGCAGTGTTGTGTCGTTCACAAAGTACGTAATACCTTAAATCGTGTTCGGAAAAAAGATCAATTCGACGTGGCAGAGGGTCTCAAACTGATTTATCGTGCACCGAATAAGGAGATGGCGTTACAGATGTTTCAACAGTTTGAGTCGAAATGGTCAAGCAAGTATCCGAGAGAAGTTCAATCTTGGGCCAATGAGTTGGATGTCCTCCTTACATTTATGGATTATCCAAGCAGTATTCGAAGTGTGATTTATACGACGAATGCCATTGAACGAACGATCAAGGAGATTCGGAAACGTCTCAAGCCGATGAACAGTTTGAGTAGTTTAGAAGCCGCTGAAAAAGTCGTGTATTTGACCATCCAAGATTTTAATGAGAAATGGGCAGGACGAAAGTTGCGAGGATTTGCCGAAGCACATGAAGCCCTTCAACGAATGTTTGAAGAACGTTACAGTTAACCAAATAATGTAAATTAGTGAGATAAGGGGATTCTCCCTTTCCACACAAGAGACTGAATATTCAGTCTCTTGTGTGGAGGAAACCAGTCTCCCCTCTATTCTAAAATCTATTTCAGAGATACCCTATCTATTTTACATTACACAAAATTCTTGACGGTACCGAACTAATGAACAATACTTATGTACAATGTTGCATAATCACATGGGACAGCTTTTTATTTTTTTAGTTAAATTATCTAAATATTCAAATATAAAAATAGCGATGACCACGCCGATATGAAATATAGTGGACGTATGGGGATATAAGCGATAAGTTAAAAAATACTCATCTTCGGAGAACGATCTATTATCATTCGACAGGCATGTATAAAAAAGGATTTTATAAAAAATATAGAATTTAAAAATCGTAAGCGTTTGAAAGGAGATGAGGAAGAGATGGATAAGCAGTAACTATTCAGCCACATCATAAAGTGAGCTGAATATTTTTTGCTTTTCCTGTCTATGATGTGAATATTGATAGACAAGGAGGTGAATCACATGTTGACGGTACAACAAGCTGTATTTACAGTTGAG
>NZ_JAHZOF010000016.1:0-31196 GCF_019553625.1 Anoxybacillus sp. ST70 | reverse complement strand
TCCTTTTTTGGTGTAGTTGTTTTTGGTGACTCAATTTTACCATAAAAAGGGCGATTCTTCTATTTTTGGGCAAAAAAGAAAGGGCTAGACCCAAAGCGCATTAGCGTTTTGGGTCAGCCCCTTTTTTTCTTCACGAATTTCTTGCCAACGGTCGTAAGCCATATTGACAATTCCTTTTTCAATCGTCTCTTTTTTTCTAGCAATGACGCGCGAAAAATAAATGATCGCTTGTTTTTCTTTTCCTAGCCTACGATACAATTCTCCGATTAAATACAATAAGCGCACTTCGGACATATGTGTGTGAACAAAATCATCTGCTTCATAAGAAGCGATATATTGCTCGAGCGCTAATCGCATAAATCGCCGTTCTTCTTCGCTTTTTTGGTTTGAACGATATAACCATGCAAGACGCATATAAAGTCCAGCGAGCGTAATATGTTTTTCTTTTTTCAATGTGGCGGAATAAATGCCGAGCTTGTATGTATCAATGGCCTCAGCAAATGTACGAGCCTTGCTGTAATTTTTTCCGCGCCAATTGGCGCAAATGTTTTGTTGAATGGTCTCAAGCGTTTGTGGTGGGAAATATGTTGAAAATTCTTCTGTTGCTGCAAATCCGCAATGTGGACAAACGTGTACATAATACAAAAGTGGATTCGCTTCTTCGCTCGCATAATATGAGCAAAAGTCAGTGTCGTGCCGGATAGGACGAATGAAACGCGAACGGACTTTTTTCGTTGTATATGTTTGTTTACAAACAAGACATGTGACGGTACGATCATATAAAATATCCATTATGTTCCCTGCCTTGTAGGATTGATAGTCATATTATACTATATGTTTCTCGAATTGCCTGTGACTTTTTATATATTTGTAAAAAAGTTGTCACGTTCATGGCAACGATGTATAGTGTTATTAAACATGTATGCGGAGGGACAGTATGAGAAGTTTTTCGTTCACGAAAATGCATGGATTAGGAAATAGTTATATTTATGTCAATATGTTTACAGAGCGTTTAGCAGAAGAGGAATTATCTTATATTGCAAAGCGAGTGGCAAATGTACATACAGGGATCGGATCAGATGGACTCATTTTAATTTGCCCATCTGATGTGGCACCAGTGAAAATGCGAATTTTTAATAGCGATGGATCGGAAGGGAAAAATTGTGGCAACGGGTTGCGATGCGTAGCGAAATATGTATATGAACATGGCATCGTTCAAGAGGAACAGTTTCTCATTGAAACATTATCAGGTCTTGTTCAAGCTCGCGTTTTTGTAGAAGATGGAAAAGTCAATAGTGTGGAAATCAATATGGGAAAACCTCGTTTATCTCGTGGAGAAATACCGATGGTCGGAGAAGAAAACGATGTAGTTATTAACGAACGAATTGATTTTGCAGGGCATACGTATTATATGACAGGTGTATCGATGGGGAATCCTCATGCGGTATTTTATGTTGATCGTATTGAGGAGGCGCCAGTAACGACGCTTGGACCGACCGTTGAAAAAGATGAGCGTTTTCCAGAGGGAATAAATGTCGAGTTTGTAGAAGTGGTGAATGAACGTGAGCTTCATTTTCGAGTATGGGAGCGAGGATCAGGAGTAACCGAGGCGTGTGGCACTGGAGCATGTGCAGCGGTTGTGGCGTCGGTGCTAAATGGAAAAACGAAGCGAAATGAGGAAACGGTTGTTCATTTAGCTGGTGGAGATTTGTATATTACGTGGAAAGAAAATGGCGATGTGTTGATGCGCGGTGCTGCAGAAACGATTTGTACAGGTGTATACTATTATTAAAAAGGAGTGAAGTTCAATGGAACAAATTGTGATACTCACAGAAAAAGCGACGGAGCAAGTGAAACAGATGATGAAAGAAAGCGGAGAAGAGAACGTTTATTTTCGTGTCGGTGTTTATGGCGGAGGATGTAGCGGATTATCTTATGCGATGGGGTTTGAGCATCAGAAGCGTGAAGAGGATTATGAGTTTGAACAAGACGGTTTGCGTATATTAGTCGATAAAGAAAGTGCACTTGTATTAAAGGGAACGACGATTGATTACGAACAAGGAGCGATGGGTGGCGGATTTACGATTCACAATCCGAATGCCATTGCTTCGTGCGGCTGCGGTTCATCGTTCCGTACAGCGACACATACTGGTACGCCAGAAGAATGCTGAGGTGATTGTATAGTGAAAGGACAAAGAAACATTATCTTTGGACTGATATTTGCCTTGCTCGTCGCTTTATTTTCCATCTCCAATGTTCAAAATGTAGAGGTAAATTATATCGTTGGTTATTTTGAAACACCATTAGTTATTGTGATTTTAAGTTCTGTTATGTTGGGAGCATTGATTGTTTTTTTTGTCGGTGGTTTGAAACTTGTTAAGATGCGGAACTATACAAAGAAGCTGGAAAAGGAAATTGAACGATTGGAAACTGCTTTGACGAAAAAAGAAGTGGCTCTAGAAATCGAACAAGCGTGTTCAGAAGAAGAAAAAGAGGCTTCCCTATAAACTACTGGGAGCCCCTTTTTCTTCTCCTTATTCAAACATCGATGTAGAATGAAGCGGTTGTACTTTTGCGCTTGGATCAATGTATGATTTTGCATTGTTGACCGCTGTTGGCGCTTCACCGAATCCGCAAGCGATTAACTTGACTTTTCCTTCGTATGTGCAAATGTCGCCGGCTGCATACACACCTGGAATGTTTGTTTCCATTTTGGAGTTTACTTTAATGCAGTTTTTCTCAATTTCTAATCCCCACTCTTTAATTGGGCCGAGCGAAGAAATGAAGCCATAGTTGACAATTACAGCATCAACATCAACGATTTCGCGCGCTTTCGTTTTCACTTCTTCTAAAACGACTTGTTTGATACCGTTTTCATCTCCGATTAATTCGACAGGAACGAACGGTGTTTTGACGTCGACAGACGAGTTCATTAAGTTTTCAACGCTATGTTCATGAGCACGGAATTTATCGCGTCGGTGCACGATCGTTACTTTTTTCGCAATTGGCTCAAGCATAAGTGCCCAGTCAACTGCAGAGTCGCCACCGCCGCATACAAGTACATTTTGACCGGCGAATTGATTTAAATCGGCAACGAAGTAATGTAAGTTCTTTCCTTCATACTGTGCGGCGCTTTCGAGTTCTAATCGACGAGGTTGGAACGCGCCATTTCCGGCAGTAATAATGACCGCTTTAGAATAATGAATTTCTTTATTTGTTGTTAGTTTAAATGTGCCATCTTCCAATTTTTCTAACTTTTCGACAGACTGTTCTAAACAAACGGTTGGGTTAAATTTACTCATTTGCTCTTTTAAATTGTCAATCAGTTGTTGGGCGCGAATTTTTGGAAATCCCGCTACATCATATATGTATTTTTCAGGGTAAAGTGCAGAAAGTTGTCCACCAAGCTGCGGTAAACTCTCGATAATTTTCACCGTTGCTTGTCGCATTCCTCCATAAAACGCCGTAAACAAGCCAACAGGTCCTCCACCGATTACAGTAATATCGTACAGTTTTTGATCTTCTTTCACGTTCATTCCTCCTAAAACGTAAATTCTCACGTATTATCATACCATAAAAAATGGTTGAACGCTTTTGTTGTTTTGAAAATTTCGACATGAACTCGACAAAAATTATGGCCAAAAATTGAACAAATAACTCTTGAAAAAGAGAGAAAAAAAGAATAAGATGTTAACGTAGAAATGACAACTTTGTTACAAAACGTTGTATTTTTTTGGTCTACTTCGTGAATAAATTCACAAACTTTTTAAACGATAAAAATCGTTCAACAAGCGCAAGCTAAAAAAAATAAGAAAAGGTGGAAGTGATTCGCTTGAAGAAGCCAAATGTTGTTGTATTAGGTGCAGGTTATGGTGGATTAATGACAGTGACGCGTTTACAAAAGATGATTGGCGTCAATGAGGCAAGCATTACGCTTGTCAACAAACATGATTACCATTATGAATCAACATGGTTGCATGAGGCAGCTGCAGGAACGTTGCATCACGAGCGCGTTCGCTATGCAATTGCAGATGTCATCGATCAAAGTAAAGTAAAATTTATTCAAGATACGGTTGAAAAAATCAACCTCGAACAAAAACAAGTATTGCTTCAAAAACATGAGCCGTTAACGTATGATTATTTAGTTGTTGCTCTTGGATTTGAATCTGAAACGTTTGGCATTAAAGGCTTAAAAGAATATGCCTTTTCGATTGCGAACGTCAACGCTGCACGTCAAATTCGCGAGCATATTGAATACCAATTTGCGACATATAGCACAGAAGAAGAAAAACGTGATGAGCGTTTGACGATTGTCGTTGGCGGTGCAGGATTTACAGGTATCGAATTTTTAGGTGAGCTTGTAAACCGTGTCCCAGAACTTTGCCGTGAATATGACGTTGATCCAAATAAAGTGCGCATCATCTGCGTAGAAGCAGCACCGACAGTTCTGCCTGGTTTTGACCCAGAACTTGTTGAATATGCGGTAAATGTTCTTGAGAAAAAAGGTGTTGAATTTAAAATTGGTACAGCGATTAAAGAATGTACACCAGAAGGCATTATCGTTAGCAAAGACGATCAAGTAGAAGAAATTAAAGCAGGAACAGTTGTATGGGCGGCTGGAGTACGCGGAAGTCACGTCATTGACGAATCAGGATTTGAAGCGATGCGCGGTCGTGTGAAAGTCGATCCATTCTTACGTGCCCCAGGACATGAAGATGTGTTTGTTGTTGGAGACTGTGCGTTAATTATTAACGAAGAAACAAACCGTCCATATCCGCCAACAGCGCAAATTGCAATGCAACAAGGGGAAGTTTGCGCGAAAAACTTAGCTGTGTTAATTCGTGGTCAAGGGGAATTACAACCGTTTAAACCAGATCTAAAAGGAACAGTATGTTCGCTTGGACACGATGATGCGATCGGCGTCGTATTTGGCAAGAAAATTTGGGGGGCAAAAGCGAGCGTCATGAAAAAAGTAATTGACAACCGTGCCCTTTACTTAATTGGTGGCCCAACACTTGTTGTAAAAAAAGGAAAATTTAAGCTATTGTAAAAACGAGCGAAGCGACTTTTCGCTCGTTTTTTCTTTACAAATGATATATTTTTATGTATAATTATCTGAAAATTAAGAAAAAGGAGAGAGGGCTATGAATAAAACAACGTGCCAATATTGCGCTGGAAACGGTTATGTTCATGTTGCAGTTGGAGGGTCAGAAACTTGTCACTATTGTGAAGGAACGGGAGTAGAAAAAGATGAAGTGGCAATGAAGCAATAATTGACTCATGTTTTCGCTTTCAGTACACTTAAAATGGTGTATTGGAGGTGAAAACGTATGGAGATGAGCATTCCTGTTTTATTTATTTCTATCTTATTGTTTTTTGTTTTATTTTTTGGTATTGGTTTTTTATTAAATATGATTTTACGAACGACGTGGACGATGGCGATATTAAGCCCGTTCGTTTTATTATTGTGGATTGATCAAATTTCTATAATGGACTATGTCACAAACCCATCTGCATCTTTTGCTCATGTGAAAGAGCGAATAGGATCGTTAGCGAGTGCGGATTTAATCATTTTAAGTAGCGGGATTGTAGGTGCAATTGTTTCAGGTATTGTCATTCAAACATTGCGTAAAAAAGGATATCGTATGTTTTAAACCTTCACAATCGTGGAGGTTTTTTTATTTCTCTTGCGGTGGATGTATATTTTTTTTGAATGTTGGAAAGAAATACAACCGTGGGAGGAGTGAATAAATGGGTATAAAATGGTTAAGACGAACGACCATGGTTGTATTGTTTATGTGTGCGTTCATGACGACATTTCAATCGATATCAGGCGTTGAAGCGAAGATGCTATCTGATTGGTTTTCACCTTCACGTTTTTCTTTTTTCTCATTCAAGTCGTTGTTTTCAACGGATACGTATGAGTATGTAGCAGATCGTTTTCGAAAAAATGAGAAGCAAGTGACACAACTATCATCCCAACAAACAACAAACGAATCGTTGACGTTAGAAGAAGCATTCGATTGGTCGCAATATCCGTCCGTTACTGTTGTAGCAACAGGATATACCGCTGGAGTGGAATCAACAGGAAAAACGCCTGATCATCCGAGTTATGGGATCACATATTCAGGTGTGCGTGTGAAACGTGATTTGTATTCCACGATTGCAGCAGATTTAAACATTTTCCCAATTGGAACGATTTTATTTATTCCGGGATACGGATATGGTGTTGTCGCAGATACAGGATCAGCGATTAAAGGCCATAAAATTGATTTATATTACGAAACAGTAGATGATGTGTATAAACATTGGGGAAAGAAAAAAGTGAACGTATATGTCGTCAAACGCGGAGATGGAACATTATCTGAGCAAGAGATGATTGCACTGAACGAAAATGAATCGATGCAAGTGTTTCGGCAACAATATATAAAGAAAGAGGAAAAGGAAGTTGGTCTATAACCGAACTTCCTTTTCTTGTTATGCAACGTATTTGTTATATGCTTGATGTTCGTTTAGGGCTTTATAAATGCGTGGTGCCATGACACCGGCAACGACCGATAAGATGATATCTTTTGGAAGCGGAACGAGCATCCAGCTCCATGCCATCGTATAAGAAAAACCTTCTGGCGCGTCAGCCCATAATTTGAACGCGACATACATCCAATTTGTGCCGACAACGTAGTTAATGATCATGCCGATAATGGTTGCTGTGATAAAGCGTGCTACGGAACGATTTGCACTTTTTTCAATAAGTAAACCAGTGACGTATGCTGCAAGAATAAAAGAAAGAATAAAGCCAAACGTTGGGGCAACGATCGTTGAAAACCCTCCGCTAAAACGGGCGAAAACAGGTGCACCGAATAATCCGATGAGCATATATACAGTCATTGCTATTGCTCCTCGTTTTGCTCCAAGAATGGCGCCAGCTAATACGCAAAAAAATGTTTGTAACGTGATTGGAACTCCACCAATAACGAGAAAAGGAGCCCACGATGTAATGTTTGCTCCGATCGCCATTAACGCTGCAAACATGGCGATAAACGTTAAGTCTCTCGCTCGCATTTGTTAACCTCCTTTTTTTATTTGTTAACGAAATGGTATATGATAAAACAAAAAATGTCAATACATAAGTGCAACGTACTTGTGCAACATAACAATACGGAGGGGATGACAATGAGGGAAGAGGAACAATTGCTTCGCGCAAATCGATTAGGTGCAAAAGAAGATATGATTCATGTAAGTGAAACGGATGATGGACATGATTTGCGCGATGCAGCCTATATAGGTGAAAAGCAGATGGCGGCACCGAATTATCGCCAGTAAAGCAAGAAGGTGAGTTGGCAACAAGGCGACTCGCCTTTTTTTGGTGAAAGTGTAATGTGAATCGTATTTGGATTAAAAGAGATTTTCATTTCCGATTCGATGCCGATGGATTGAAGTTGCTTTTGTACTTCTTCTTGTTTTGATTGTTGGGCTTTTTCCATTAACTGTTTTGCAAAAGTAGGATCGTTTGCGATTTTTGTCGAAATGGTCGTGGCATCTTTCAATAGCTTTTGTATCGCTTTTGCTGATTGTGTAAATTGTGTAATATCAACGTTTGGATACATTGTTCTCCCTCCTTGGAAGCAGTATATGACGAAAAGAAAAAAACGCTCAAAGGCGAGCCTTGAGCGTTTTTATAAGTAACGAATGAATATATACGCGTGTGAAATAAGCAAGGAAATGAGCGTCAGCGGTGCCCCGATTTTTAGAAAATCAAAGTAGCTAAATCCATGACCTTCACGCGAAGCAATCCCTGCAACGATGACGTTTGCAGATGCTCCAATTAACGTTCCGTTTCCACCTAAACAAGCGCCAAGCGCTAATGACCACCATAAGACGTCAATTTGTGCTGAGTCTGGAGATAACCCCATGCCGACAGCCATATCTTGAATGAGTGGGATCATCGTTGCAACAAACGGAATGTTGTCAATTGTTGCAGAAGCGATTCCAGACACCCAAAGAATTAAATAAGACGCATAATGAATATTTCCTCCTGTGATTTCCAATGCTTTCTCGGCCAAACTTTTAATAAGCCCGATATCGACGAGCCCCCCAACGAGTGTAAACAATCCAGCAAAAAAGAAAATGGTTGTCCACTCAACAGAAGCGAACACTTCTTCTAAGTCGTGTTCTTTTACGCCGATCATCATTAAAATGACAGCGCCTGTCATTGCGATGACTGCCGCATCGACGTGAATCACTGAATGGAGCATAAAACCTAAAATTGTTAATCCAAGCACAGAAACGGACTTTTTCAATAGTACGGCATCTTTAATGTATTGTTTTTCATCGAGTTTCATGAGCCGTTCGATGAGCGCAGCATTTGCTTGAAGACGTTTGCGATAAAACACGTACAAAATAGCAATAACAACAGCCATGATGACGAGAACAACAGGACCTAAATTAAATAAAAAGTCGTTAAACGTTAAATGTTTATTGGCAGAGCCGATCATAATGTTTGGCGGATCTCCAATTAATGTTGCTGTACCACCGATATTTGAGAAAAGCACTTCAGAAATTAAAAACGGAACAGGGTCTACTTCTAACATACGTGTAATAGAAAATGTAACCGGAACAATTAACAAAACGGTTGTCACATTGTCGAGAAAGGCAGAAAGAACAGCTGTCAGCAATGATAAAATGACTAAAATGTTAATTGGGCTTCCTTTCGCCATTTTTGCAGCTTTAACCGCAACATATTGGAAAAAGCCAGATTTGCTCGTAATGCTAACAAGGATCATCATACCGATTAAAAGCGTGATTGTTCCCCATTCGATATGATGCGTGTATGCTTGATGTAAATCAACGATGCCGAAAATAATCATAAAAGCGGCACCTAATAAAGCGATGACAGCACGATTCACTTTTTCTGAGATGATAATGGCGTATGTAATCAAAAAGATTGCAATGGCCGCATAGTATTGAAAATTGCTTACTTCATGAGTGATTGCCTCATGCACGATCTGTCATTCCTTTCTTTTTTACTTTTTTAGTGGCTGGGAGCAGCTTGGACATGTTAAATGCGTCGTGTCAGCGTTTACATTGCGAATATAAAAAGAAAACCCGCAGTTCGCGCATTCGATTTGTGATAAGCGATCGATAAACAATTTTGTGGATGGTGACCCTTGTTTCGTTGTATCGATAACTTCCACATGCACATGCTCACGGGAATCGTCTTCTGCAAGCACTTGTCCTTCTGTTTCTTCTTTTACCCGCCATCCGTGATCTAAAATATGTTGCTCTAGTTGGCTATGAGAAGAGTTTGCTAACATATCTTCAGCTAATGTCATCAACTGTTCATTTGTTAAAGATTCAAATGGAATTTTTTGTTTTTGTTCGTTCCAATACCCCCTTAATTGTGCTTCTGTAAATACGAATGTGATGACTTTGTGGATCACGACGTTTTTCAAACAAATACGCCTCCCCTTTTTTGTTTACGAATCCAATTATATTCCTTTTTGCGAAGTGATACAATTGTCTTTATGATATAATGAGTGAGAAGATATATGGAGAGGTTGATTGTATGACTGACATCATATTTGGATTGTTTTTATACTTCCCAGAAGATAAAACAGAGTACATTCCTGCTGCCATTTCATTTACGGCATTTTTTATTGCGGCTGTGTTGACGATGCGGGCCATTATAAAAATTTCAAAACGTCAAGAAGAAAAAGCGAAGCAATTAGAAGAACAGCTGAAAAAACAACAAGTAAACGACTAAATGAACAAAAACTGGGCATAATAAGCTGTAAATATGTAGTTGGAGGGCTTATTGTGCGTCAAATGATTATATGTGTCGTTTTATTTCTTTTGAGCGGATGTATGGAAGAGAAAGTGAAAAACGTCGATGTCAATATGATAAATGAAGATAGTGACTCGATTGGGACGATTAAAATGTCGCAGCAACCTGAAGGAGTGAAACTCGATATTGATTTAAAAGGGCTGCCTCCAGGAGAACATGCGATCCATATTCATGACAAAGGAACATGCGAACCACCTACATTTCAATCAGCTGGGGAACATTTCAATCCAGAAGGAAAAGAGCACGGTCTCCTTCATCCGGAAGGAGCGCATGCAGGCGATTTACCGAATTTAATTGTAAAAGAAGATGGAACGGTGAAAGTGCAATTGATGGCTCCGAATGTCAATTTGTCAGAAGAGAAAAACGGCCTATTCACCAAAAACGGAACATCGATTGTCATCCACGAAGGAAAAGATGATGGGATGTCTCAGCCAGCAGGAAATGCAGGCAAGCGAATCGCATGCGGCGTGATTAAAAAACGGTAGTCGCAAGCGATGTCGTCTTGCTTATTTTTTTGAAAAAATGCGTGCATTTTTTTCTAAATTGTGTGAAAATTTATGGCAGGGGGGATTTGTATGAAACTAACTGAAAAAGAAATTGAAATTGTTGAATTGTTAGAAAAAAACGCGCGTCTGCCGATTGATACGATGGCGAAAATGGTTTCTCTATCGGTTTCAGAAGTAGAGGATATAATAAAAAAATTAGAAGAAGCGAAAGTGATTGTACAATATGCAACGATCGTGGACTGGCGGAAAGTAGATGGCCATGAAGGGGTGACAGCAATGATCGATGTCAAAGTGACACCGAAGCGTGGCGTTGGATTTGACGAGGTAGCCGAACGTATTTATCGCTTTCCGGAGGTTAAGTCTGTCTATTTGATGTCTGGTGCCTACGATTTATCTGTTGTCATTGAAGGACGTTCCATGTCTGAAATTGCCCATTTTGTTTCTGAAAAATTATCGACGCTCGATTCCGTCATTTCAACGACAACCCATTTTATTCTAAAGAAATATAAGCATGACGGCACCGTGTTTGAGCAAGGTGATCAAGATCGAAGAATCGTGGTGGCTCCGTGATGCAAAAGACGAAAACATATATATCTGACACTGTATCACGCTTAAAACCGTCTGGTATTCGTCGCTTTTTTGATTTAGCGGCAAGTATGGAAGGGGTCATTTCACTTGGAGTGGGCGAGCCCGATTTTATTACCCCTTGGAGTGTGCGGGAAGCTTGCATTTTATCATTAGAACAAGGCTATACATCATATACAGCGAACGCAGGTTTATGGGAGTTAAGAAAAGAAATTAGCGACTATGTAGCGCGTCGATTTCATGTGTTATATGATCCAGCTGATGAAATAATTGTGACGGTTGGGGCAAGTCAAGCGCTCGATGTGTCGCTTAGAGCCATTGTGAATCCAGGTGATGAAGTCATTGTTGTTGAGCCGAGCTTTGTTTCGTACGCACCGCTTGTTTCATTAGCTGGAGGTGTGCCAATTCCCATTCAAACGAGTGGAAAGCATCAATTCAAATTGCAACCAGAGCAAATTGAGCAAGTTGTGACGCCGAAAACGAAAGCGTTAATCATTTGTTCGCCAAACAATCCGACAGGAGCGGTGTTGAATGCGAAAGAATTGATGCAAATTGCGCACATTGTCGAAAAGCATGATTTGCTTGTCATTTCGGATGAAATTTATGCGGAGTTATGTTACGACGAACAATACACAAGCTTTCCGGCAATTGATCGCATGAGAGAGCGAACGATTTTAATTAATGGATTTTCGAAAGGCTTTGCGATGACAGGATGGCGCCTTGGATTTATTGCTGCACCGAGAGATTTCGCTACGGCGATGTTAAAAATTCATCAATACACGATGATGTGTGCACCGACGATGGCGCAATATGCTGCCATTGAAGCATTACAAAATGGAGCGGCTGATGTCGAACAAATGAAAAAAAGCTATCGGCAACGACGCAACTTCTTTGTTCAATCATTGAATGAAATCGGCCTTTCTTGCCATATGCCGGGAGGGGCGTTTTATGCATTTCCGTCCATTCAGTCAACAGGCATGACATCAGAGCAGTTTGCAGAGCGTTTATTGTTAGAAGAGAAAGTAGCTGTTGTTCCCGGCCATGTGTTTGGAGGAAGCGGGGAAGGATATATTCGTTGTTCATATGCATCATCGCTCGAACAATTGCAAGAGGCGATTCGGCGCATGAAGCGATTTCTTGAACGACTGTAAAAAAAGCTGACGCGCTGTCAGCTTTCTTTGTTGTATTTCAATTCATATAACATTTGCATGACGCGCAAAAAGTCTTCTTCACTAAATTCTTTTGCTTTTCGCAAAATAAGTTTTGCGCGCTTAATGCCAATTTCTTTAATTAAATATTCGATTTCTGGATCGAGACTAGATGAATTGGATAAATCGGCACGCTCTAATAATTCAGATGCAGGGACATCGAGCGCAGTGCAAAGTTTTAAAATAGTTGGTGTGTCAGGCACTTGCTCCCCGGATTCGTATTTTTGAATGGTTGCTACCCCTACCCGAACTTTCATGGCCAACTCTTGTTGTGACATATTTCGCTGTTCCCGATACATGCGAATATTTTCACCAATTGTACTCATTTATTCTCCCACCTCTCCAAAATTCGTTTACATATTTATCATACCATGTTCCTATTTATCCCCGTGCACAAAATTAACACTTTTTCAGTGAATTATGTTACAATTTTTCAAAAAACGAGGAGTGTTTCATTTGGAGTGGAAGGAAGGTGCGATTGTTACGGGTGTTGTGACGGGAATACAGCCATATGGGATATTTGTATCGCTTGATGAACGAACTCAAGGACTCATTCATATTTCAGAAATTACAGATGGGTATGTAAAAAATATTTATGATTATGTGGATGTAGGAGAATGTGTTCGGGTAAAAATTATCGCGATCGATGAAAAAACGAAGCGAATTAGCTTATCGTTGCGTGATGTTGATCATGACACAACGAATATCGAAACCCCTTTAGGATTTCAACCGTTAAAAATGCAACTAGAAAAATGGATTGCTGAAGCGAAAAAAACGTACAACTCACCGAATGATCGGTGAGTTGTACGTTTATGTTCTCGATATTTTTGGTTCTGTACGTCCGAGTTCTTCCGTCGGTTTAAACAGCAATACAAGGTTAATGAGCCCAGCAATTCCGACGAGAGCGTAAACAATGCGAGCGAAAGCCGATGCTTGACCACCGAAAATAGCTGCCACAAGATCGAAGCGGAAAAAGCCAATGAGCCCCCAGTTTAGCGCTCCAATAACAGTAAGCAATAGTGCGATTCGTTGTAACGTGCTCATGTTCATCCTCCTTTAAAACATCGTATTCATTTATAGAATGGATCATTTGAAGAGAAGTATGCATAAAAAATGCAATTTTCTTTACTTATTTGTTTCTTTTGGAAATAATGAAAGGAAGGAGGGATAAACATGGAAAATTTCGTTTTTCATAATCCAACGAAATTAATTTTCGGTAGAGGACAGATTGAACATTTGAAAAAGGAACTTCATTCGTATGAACGCATTTTAATCGTATATGGCGGAGGAAGCATTAAGAAAAATGGCGTATATGATGATGTCATATCTATTTTGCGTTCATTAAATAAGTCTTGGACTGAGCTTGCTGGTGTTGAACCAAACCCTCGTTTATCTACTGTGCAAAAAGGGATTGACATATGCCGTCAAGAAAACATTGATTTTATTTTAGCGGTTGGAGGCGGAAGTGTCATTGATTGTGCCAAAGCCATTGCAGCGGGGGCGTTATATGATGGGGACGCATGGGATTTTATTTCACGAAAGACGACAGTTCAACGGGCACTGCCAATAGGAACAGTATTAACGCTAGCAGCGACAGGATCAGAAATGAATGCAAATTCTGTTATTACAAATTGGGAAACGAAGGAGAAATACGGTTGGAGCAGTCCGGCTGTCTTTCCTACATTTTCGATTTTAGATCCCGTTTATACAACAACTGTTCCGAAAGACCATACAGTGTATGGCATTGTTGACATCATGTCGCACGTATTAGAACAATATTTTCACCATGCGCCAAATACGCCATTACAAGATCGTATGTGTGAGTCCATTTTACGAACTGTAATTGAAACGGCTCCAAAACTTATTGAAAATTTACAGCATGTTGATCATCGTGAAACAATTTTATATTGTGGAACGATGGCCTTAAATGGAATTTTACGCATGGGGCTACGCGGTGATTGGGCCACACATAATATTGAGCATGCTGTGTCGGCGGTGCATGACATTCCACACGCAGGTGGGTTAGCTATTTTATTCCCGAATTGGATGAAGCATGTGCTTGATGAACATGTGGAGCGTTTTAAGCAGCTAGCTGTTCGGGTGTTTGACGTTTATCCAGAAGGAAAAGGAGATCGGGAAATTGCGCTAGAAGGAATTGAAAAGCTTCGAGCGTTTTGGAATAGCATAGGTGCTCCTTGTCGATTAGCAGATTATCATATCGGTGAAGAATCATTGCCAATAATAGTAGAAAAAGCGATGGCGTTCGGCCCATTTGGTAATTTTAAAAAGTTGCACGATGATGATGTCATGGCGATTTTACAAGCCTCATTGTAAAGTGCGAAAAATGTCATAATGAATCCGTTTACATTATTTTCGTGAACTTGATTCTCGATGTTTATTTCGCTAAAGTGAAAGAGGATACAATCATTGAGGAGGAAACGTACATGACGCATATTCAGTTTGACTACTCAAAAGCGTTGTCTTTTTTTGGTGAACATGAATTAACGTATTTGCGTGATGCAGTGAAAGTGGCACATCATGCTCTGCATCAGAAAACAGGACAAGGAAACGACTTTTTAGGATGGATTGATCTCCCTGTCGCATATGATCGCGAAGAGTTTGCTCGCATTCAACAAGCAGCTAAAAAAATTCAACAAGACTCTGATGTATTGTTAGTCGTCGGCATTGGTGGTTCTTATCTTGGTGCTCGTGCGGCAATTGAAATGTTGCAACATTCTTTTTACAACGCGCTCCCAAGCGAAAAACGAAAAACACCGCAAATTATTTTCGTCGGCAACAACATTAGTTCTACATATATGCGCGATGTTATGGATTTACTGGAAGGAAAAGATTTTTCCATTAACGTCATTTCGAAATCGGGAACGACGACAGAACCAGCGATTGCATTCCGTATTTTCCGTAAACTTCTTGAAGAAAAGTACGGAAAAGAAGAAGCGCGCAAACGCATTTATGCAACAACAGACCGTGCGCGTGGAGCGTTAAAAACGTTAGCGACAGAGGAAGGATACGAAACATTTGTTATTCCAGATGATGTCGGTGGACGCTACTCTGTTTTAACAGCGGTCGGTTTATTGCCAATTGCCGTAAGCGGAGCGGATATTGAGGCAATGATGAAAGGGGCTGCCCAAGCACGCGAAGATTTCAGTAAATCAGAACTAGAAGAAAACATTGCTTATCAATATGCTGCTGTACGTAATGTGCTATACAACAAAGGGAAAACAATTGAGATGCTTATTAACTACGAGCCAGCGTTACAATATTTTGCTGAATGGTGGAAGCAATTGTTTGGTGAAAGTGAAGGAAAAGACCAAAAAGGTATTTTCCCAGCTTCTGCAAACTTTTCGACAGACCTTCATTCGTTAGGGCAATATGTGCAAGAAGGTCGTCGCGACTTGTTTGAAACTGTATTAAAAGTAGAAACACCACGTCATGAGTTGACGATTGAAGCAGAAGATAACGACTTAGATGGATTAAACTATTTAGCAGGAAAAACAGTTGACTTTGTCAACACAAAAGCGTTTGAAGGAACATTGTTAGCACATACAGACGGTGGTGTACCAAACTTAGTTGTAACGCTACCACGATTAGATGAATATACATTCGGTTACCTTGTTTACTTCTTTGAGAAAGCGTGTGCGATGAGCGGATATTTACTTGGAGTCAATCCGTTTGATCAACCAGGTGTAGAAGCATACAAAGTGAACATGTTTGCTCTTCTTGGTAAACCTGGATACGAAGAGAAAAAGGCTGAGCTTGAAAAACGATTGAAATAATGAAAAAAAGAGCTTTTCCTGGGTGCAGGGAAAGCTCTTTTTTTGGGCATGATAACAAACAGAGGAGGAGTGATCGATATGATTGAAATTCCATCTGCATTAGAAGGAAAAACATTTTTATTAAATGTGTTAGAACAGGAATTAAAACCTCTCGGCTATGTGATCGGTGGAAATTGGGATTACGATCACGGTTCGTTCGACTATAAGATGGCGGATGATGTTGGGTACCAATTTTTACGCCTTCCATTCGTCGCGATCGATGGACAACTGGATTCATATGGGGCAACGGTTGAATTGAAGCGCCCATACGTCTTATGCCATAAATATCAGCGTGGCTTAGATGACAATGTGCATATTGGGAATATAAACGCATCATTTAATCAATTTTCTGAGCCAGAAGATCCCGATGCAACGGTACCTGATCAATATGTAGCTATGGCAAAAACGCTCGTCAAAGATTTAGAAGAACGGTTATTGCGCTAATACGATAAGTTCATCTGTCGACTGAATGATCGTATGCGACGGTGGATTAATTACAACATGTTGATTGTTTGCGACACCGATAAGCAATATATCTTCTTTTTTTAATTCCGTAAGCATTGACGCAAAAGACATCCCGTTCCATTCGTCGCGCATAGCCAACCGTTTGATTGGATGTTTTTTGAATTGCTCGACGTCGTTTAATATGTTTGGAGATGAGAGGCAATTGGTCATTAAGAAGCTGATCCATTTATTTGTTTCAATCGTTTCATCTGCCCCAGCGCGCTTTGCATTATCAACTTGGGTAGTTGTTAATATTTCCACAACAGTATACACGGATGGATGAAGCGCTTTTACTGTTAAAAGGGTGACGATGGATGCTAAATCGGCCTCCGTTTCGTTTTTATGTTGATTGGCAGTAATAATGACGGTGCGGGCTTCAAATACGTTTGCTTTTTTCCACACATCGTCATGCGTCGGATTTCCTTTAATGAAATGAACGTGTTTCGGAACATCCCAACGTTTTAGTGTCTCATCGATCACGAGACACGGAATGTCGGGCGGCATGAGAGCAAGTAGCTGGCGAATGCGTTCATTCCATCCGACTAAGATGACATGTCCCCCTTTTGTATAAGGGAGTTCCCCAGTTGATAAAGCGTTTTCTTTTGAAAGTGCTTTTGTAGATAGCGTGACAAAATAAGCTGAAACAAAAGCTGTACCGAGCAAAATGAGAGTGATAGCGACAAGTTTACCACCCAATGTTTTCGGTACGAGGTCGCCATAACCAATCGTTGTTGTTGTAATGAGCGCCCACCATATGCCGTCGAATGCTGTTAAAAATGTCTTTGGCTCGACGACATGAATGATCATCCCAAATAAACAGATAATTGTTGTAATGGTGAATATGATTCGTATCAGTGGAGAAAGTCGCCAATATGAAGCGAGAAATTCATACCATCTCATCTATTTTCCCTCCTGTTTTATTATTGTAGACGAGATGGTGTCATTTCTTACATATTTTCTCTCCAAAAGAAAATAATATGAACGAAAGGAGGGGCGCTGATGGATATGCATCGCATTAAACAAATTGTTTCTTCGCCAGATGATATTCGGGTATGTTATCACGGTCAATCTGTTTGGATTGATGGGTACGATGAAGCGAATCGAACAGCTACCGTACATATGCGTGGCCGGGAACATGAACGTCACATCGTTCCAGTAGAAGAACTAACAGAAGAGTAAAAGAAAAACCCTTGCGATGCAAGGGTTTTTTGATGGAGCATACCGGGTTCGAACCGGTGACCTTCGCGCTGCCAGCACGACGCTCTTCCAAGCTTGTCAGTTACACTACCCAAAATCCTTGAAAAACAGCTTCGTGTTTTATTCAAGTAAAAGTATAGCAAATAGCATTTATTACGTGAATATGACGGTGAATCCAAGAAACGATTTTTATAAAAGGATGGGAGTGCATTTTGCAGTTGCTATTTTTCTGTTTTTTATGATAATATGAATAGTGTCCATAATGAAAAGTGTCATAAGAATGGGGCATTAGTTCAGTGGGAGGGCGTCATTGTTAGAATGACTGCCCTTATTTACTAAAAATCGGTTTAAAGAAATTTTAAAAGTGATTTCCACCCGGTCTATAAAAACAACAATTTTGTCAATTACTGTACTTAACATCATTTTCTTTTTTTCCACTGATGCCTTTTCAAATACTTCTCTCCATACAGGAATGTATCTCTGCAATTCCTCCATTTCAGACAGTTCTACCTTCTTGGATTCTAAATCTAATTTTGCTTTATTGATCGATTCTTCCAACTCCCTTAACTCATTTTCTTTCTGATTAATAAGGTCATTAACAACTTTTGCATCAAAGAGACTTTCCCCCATGATTATTTTGAGTGCTTCATCTCTTAATTTCACTAACGCAGAATTCACTTTGTCAAATTCGCTTTGGAGCTTTTTTAACGTTTTAACCTCTTTATCTAAAGAAATTATGGCATGGATATAGGGGTAGAACTAGGTGGGGAAAGTTTGACGCTTACATATATTTGAAATTAAGCCTGATACAGATTTGGGCAAAAAGTAACTATTCAGCCCAGTGCTAGTGTATAAAAAAGCCCAGCACAAATAGGGCATTTCGGTCATAGAAAATGCCCTAGGTAGCGGAAAGAACTCGATCGATCGTTTCGCCTGCCAACAGAAGACACAACGAGTCCCACACGTTTTTTTCGTGTTTCGTCAGTGTGGAAACGATGCTTCTTGTGATACAAAAAGACTGGGCGAATGTTTCTTCGCGAAACGTACCCGAGATGTTCTCTTTCACTTTGACCATGCGAAGATCTCGTTCGGCTTGGTTATTGTCAAAGGGAACATGAGCTTCATGTAGGAAACGCAACGCTTCTTCCTTTCGTTTTTGAAGGCGTCGAACAAAAGCGAGTGCTTTTTTCGGAAGAGGCGTCTTCGCTTCCAATCGGTGCTGTGCTTTCGCTAGGATGCGATCATACACTCGTTCCCACCGTTTCGCTTCTTCTTCGGAAAGTGCACCGTGATGGGCTTCGACGGCTTGTTTGGCGGCTAACAGAAACGTGGTCATGCGCGCTGCCCACGTATGCCCTTGTTCGATGAATCCTTTTAACTCACGCAAATGGTGGGCATGACAAAGGGCATGGGTGGCATGTGTGTATTTCGGATACGTACCGAACGCATCGTGCATCATCGTCCCTTTGATGTTAGACTAAAAAGTAGACACAGATTATTATAGTAATAATAGACTAAAAAATGAGGTGTCTACATGACAAAAAAACAAAGGCGGTACGAAGAAGACTTTAAGCGTCAAACGGTTCGTTATATTTTGGAGGAAGCGAAATCCGTTGCACAAGTGGCTCGGGAGCTCAAAATTAATGAAAATACGCTTCACGGTTGGGTGAAAAAGTATAAGCAAGAACCAGAAATATCAGAAACCCAAACTTTTCGAACTGAAGACCACGAAGTTCGTGAACTGAAGAAACGTATTCGGGATCTAGAGGAGGAAAACTCCATCTTAAAAAAGGCGATGCACTTCTTCGCGAAAGACCATCGGTAAAATATTCATTTATCCATGAACATCGCTTCGATTACCGATTGGAGAAGATGTGCGAAGTTTTGAAAGTTTCTCGAAGCGGTTATTATAAGTGGCGTGATCGTCCCAAAAGTGCTAGACAAGAGCGCCGAGAAGAATTGACGCAGGAAGTGCGTCGTGTGTATATCGAATCCCGCCAATTGTATGGGAGTCCAAAGGTTACCAAAAAGCTCAATCATGAAGGAATTAAGGTTTCACAGAAGACGGTCTCCCGCATAATGAAAGAAAAGGGAATGAAGTCTCGTACCGTAAAAAAGCATAAAGCAACCACTAACTCGAAACATAACCATCCGGTTCATGAAAATGTCTTAAACCAAAATTTTACTGTTACAAAACCAAATGAGGTGTGGGTAGCTGATATCACATACGTTCCAACGGATGAGGGTTGGCTTTATCTAGCTAGTGTTATGGATTTGTATTCAAGGAAAATAGTCGGCTGGCATATAGATTGTTCAATGAAAAAGGAGCTAGTGTTGAGCGCTTTAAAGCAAGCATACCAGCGTCAACAACCACAAGGATCTATCCTCCATCACTCTGATCGAGGGAGTCAATATGCTTCAAATGACTATCAAGCTAAGCTAATTGAATACGGTATGAAATGTAGCATGAGCCGCAAAGGAAACTGTTATGGCAACGCTTGTATCGAATCATTTCATGGGATCATAAAAAAAGAACTAATTTATCAGACTCGTTATAAAACAAGGGAAGAAGCAAAAAAGAGCATATTCGAGTATATAGAAATATTTTACAATAACAAACGTATTCACTCCGCAACAGAGTATTTTTCACCATCTGAATACGAACGTATGTACTATAAAAAGGGAGCTTAATGAGCATATTAATAGAAAAATGAGACCCGAAAATTTACCTTTTAAAAATAATTAGGACAGCGTCGTAATTGTTTTTAAAAGGCCACCAAGCGATAGCGCGGTAGCTGCTAAAAACTTATAAATTTTTGTGTCTACTTTATTGACCTAATATCAAAAGTCAAAGAGAACATTTCGGGTACGTTTCGCGAAGAAACATTCGCCCAGTCTTTTTGTATCACAAGAAGCATCGTTTCCACACTGACGAAACACGAAAAAAACGTGTGGGATTCGTTATGTCTTCTGTTGACGGGTGACACGCTTGATCGCGTTCTTTCTACCACTTAGGGCATTTTCTATTACGGGGATGCCCTATTTGTGTTGCGCTTCTTTACACACTACTATCGGAGTGAATAGTTACACTATAAATACAAAATATATGATATAATACCTATTTGAGTATTTATGTTAAATTTTTACTAAAATTTTAGAGAAACGAAAAAAGAATACTTGAAAGAACTAGAGCAAATAGAAGATGTAAATGTTTCTGGTGCAGATCTTTTTTCATTCTTAGGTAATAAAGGTAGATTCTGCACCTTGACGGTAGAATGCATGCCTCCATGCAATTAACTTTTAAAGTTCTGTCTTAATATGTGGGTGAAAAATCATCGCAATTGGAAATTTGTTTTTTGATGACTGTAAAAAGGTAATAGTTAAAAAGTCATTTAAGAAAAAAAGTTTAATTTTTTTAGGATTATTATACCATTTTTCTAAAATATATTGTATAATTCCTTTTGTAAGGAGGTGAAAGACATGACATCCAAACAAAAAGAAATTATGTTTGAGGAAATGGAGAAAGAATATTTGAAAGAATTAGAGCAATTTGAGGATGTAAATGTTTCTGGTGCGGGTCTTTCTTCATTCCTAGGTAATAAAGGTAGATTCTGCACCTTGACGGTAGAATGCATGCCTTCATGCAACTAACTTTTAAAGTTCTGTCTTAACATGTAGGTAAAAACGACAGAATTTCCAGAATCTTATATAGGGAGGGATATAAAATGTATTCAAATTCTCAAAGTCTTAAAAAGAACGAAAAGAACGAAATGATTCTTAAAGAGATTTCAAATGCAGAAGGAATTAACGGGGGTACTACTACACTTCCGTGTATAGGAATTACTGTGACAATTTCAGTAAGTATGTGCCCAACAACTAAATGTACATCTAAATGCTAAATGCATAGTTATATATAATTTGATCTACTATTTCTACCTAGCAATAATTCTTCAATGCATAAAAACGGTAACACGTCGGTTGGTATTACTAAGTGTTCCGTATCAAAAAATTAATCCAGTTTAATATAGTATAGTAAAAATACTAAGATATTGGCTCTTTCTGTGGTAAACGGAAAGAGCCAGATGAATTTTTAACGGGGGTTACTTTATTATGTTTAGCAAAAAAGTGCCATATGTTGCTCAAGTTCAAGAGTCGGAGTGCGGACTCTGTTGTGTATCTATGATTATGAGATACCATGGTGAAAGAGTATCAGTAAAAACACTTTCAAAAAAAGCTGAAGTTGGACGCGATGGCATTAGTCTCAATGATATGAAAAACATTCTTATAGAGTTCGGTTACGACGTTAAACTTTATGAAGCCAGTAGTTCAATGCTACAAAAAATAAATGATCAACCATTGATTATATTCTGGAATAATTCTCATTTCGTAGTTTTAGAGAGAATTAAAAATAATAGCTTCGTAATAGTAGACCCTAGTATAGGGAGAATAACAGTTAGTAATGAAGAATTTAATAACCATTTCAGCAATATAGTTCTATGGTGTAAACCGAAAAAAGACAAAACAATAATAAAAGAAAAAGAAAATTATTTAAAGGTATATACTGACTTTTTTAATAGTCATAAAGGGATTTTTTTACTTATCCTTTTTATATCGGTCCTAAGTTACGGAATGACACTCATAACTCCCAATATAATGAAATTTTTAACAGATAATTATGACAATATAGAGAAAGTAAAGACAAGCAAAAATTTATTGTTAATAGCATTAGCCATTTTCATATACATATTTGTTTTCATTATTAGAAGTTTACTAATAGTTAGATTTTCAGCCTTAATGGATAAAAGTATCTATGAGAAAGTTGTAAAAAAGCTTTTGAGCGTTTCTTACAGCTTTTTTTTAACTCGAAACTCTAGTGATTTAATGTATAGACTGGGGTTGCTAAAAACGAATCGGGAGTATCTAATTAATACAGTTTTAAAAGGAATAATTGATTTTGGTATGGTGCTAACTATTAATGTAATTATGTATAATGTAAACCCTATACTATTTTGGTTTACAACTATAATAAGTATATTTATGGGACTAATCTTACTATATATAAGAAAAAAAATTCTTACTAATCATCGTTTAGAGATCATTGAGGGCACTAAATTGCAATCTCTTGAATATGAGACTTTATCTGCTATGTTTACAATAAAAGCATCTAATCAAGAATCTTTTATGAAAGGTCTTTTATATGAACAATATCAAAAAGCCTTGAAATTATACCAGAAAAGAACGTTTAATAACGATCTATACTCCATGGTAATCTCTCTCTTTTCAACTTTTGGACCGGTCTGTTTATTTTTGGTAATACTTTTTGTTCTTGACGGGCAAATTAGTATAGGTGAAGCGATATTTGGATATACATTATTGGGTATTTACTTTTCCAGCTTAGGCAGTATTTTCACAGCCTTTAATGTGTATGGAACATTAAAAAATAATCTTGAACGTATAAGCGATATATTAGAACATCCATCGCAAGATAAAAATAAGAACTCTATAAAAATAAAATCAATTGATACAATTGAATTTAAAAATGTTTCTTTTAAATACCCTGGACAAAAGGAATATGTATTGAAAAATCTCAATTTTACAATTAATAAGGGAGAAAAGGTTGCGTTTGTCGGAAAAACTGGGTCCGGAAAGTCTACTATAATAGGCCTGTTATTAGGATTATATCCACCTGCAGAAGGTGAAATATTAGTGAATGGATTCAATATTCAAGATATAGAAATGGAGAGTTTCAAGTCTTTAATAGGTTTTGTACCACAAGAACCTTTTATATTTAATAAATCTATAAAAGATAATATCTTAATGAATCAAGAATATCCTTTGTCAAAAGTGGAAGAAGTAGCGAAAATCGCACAAATTGACAAAGAAATTAATAATATGCCTATGAAATATGAAACTGTTATTTCTGAATTCGGTCACAATATTTCAGGGGGACAAAAACAAAGGATTATCTTAGCTAGAGCTCTTATTCACGAGCCGGAATTAATAATACTTGATGAAGCAACAAGCTCTGTTGATAATTTAACAGAACAATCCATAACCTCCTATTTTAATAACAATAATAAAACTCAAATTATAATAGCACATAGGTTATCTACAATAGTTAATTCAGACATGATATTTGTAGTTGAAAATGGAACTATAACAGCTTCGGGAACCCATAAGGAATTACTAGAGACGAGTTTAACTTATAAACGTCTAAACATGGAAAGTGAGGTAGAACCTGTATAATATGGATGTTAATAGCTTGATCCAATCTTTGAGTAAGTATCAACCAATTAGTGATTATGATTGTAACAAATATAAGTTTGGTTTCATATATCATAGAATACTGGGTTACGCTATAGAAAATAATTATGATATTGATATAAAATTGCCTACATTTAAGGGGATTTTAAAAGATCTCCATTCTTTTTCAATGAGAGTTATATCTAGGAGTATCACTATTTACCTTAATAATTTGTATAAGGATCAAAAACATAAATACGGAGACTTTCCCTTATTTTTTGAACATTACAAAAAGGATTATGCTTGTAAACCTAATAACTTTATTGAATTTTTTAATATTTTTAAGCAGGCTTTAATCATTCTTTACAATTATTATAATCAAATGCTGAATAATTATACTTATATTCTTAAGATAATAGAGAATAATAAATATGCAATCATGGATAAGTTTTCCATAAACGAATGCGATTTTAGAATAGCTTCATTAGACTTAAATAAAGGTGATAAGCACAATGACGGTTTAGGAACTGCATCATTTGAAATTGATGGTAATACTTTTTTTATAAAATGGAAAGATCCACGTGCAGAAATAAATCACCAATATTTATTCGAATATTTCAAAGAAGCTATTTATGGTGATTCAGAAAAAATTGATTTAAATATTTTAATTTTGGATAAATTGTTATATATACAAAAAGCGATAGAAATCGAAGAAGTAAATTCTATTGATAATTATTTTCGTAATGTTGGTATTTTCTTATTCGTTACCTATTTAATTTCAGGGTCAGACTTTCACTATGAAAACATTGTTTCAACGTATAATACTATTGTGACTATTGACTCGGAAAATATTTTCAATATTAAAGAAGATTTTACAGTTTATGATACAGCTTTAATACCTTCATTCTCTATAAGAGAAAAAACCTTAGCTGCATTCTCTAATAACTTTGATGGTGATTTAGATATACTAAATTACGAATATAGGATTACACAACAAGGAATAGAAACAATTGAAAAAGTTGAGAAAAAAGTTAGTAATAATATGAATGTTCCTTTATATAAAGGGAAAGAATTACTATTTTACCTTAATAAAGATTTAATAATAGAAGGTTTCGAAAAGGCATATAATTTTTTTCTAGAAAACACAAAGAACATAATAAATTTAATAAAAAAATTATTTACCGATGTCCAGATTAGAGTTATTAAAAAACCTACTTATGTTTATAGTGACGCTATATGGTCGAGTTATTCTCCAAAACTTTTAACTGATCTTGATTGTCGAAAGGAATTTTTTCGTAAATTAAGTATTTTTGATGAAGATGAAATAGAATTTTTATTGTTAGGAAATATACCTTATAAATCAAAAAAAATTAAAATCAAAGAAGACTATTTTAATAAATTTGATAATAGAGATAAAAATAGACAAATTAAGTTTATTGTCGAATCTTATATTTTAGAGTACATACGGAAAAATAGGGGGCTAATAAAAGAGGATAAGGTTAAAGACCCATATCATTACGAAAATATAGATATAGACCAGATATTTTCCTATTGCTATAAAAATTTGCTAGACAAAAGCCTTATAGATAATAATAATATTACTTGGTTAGAGATTGTTGAAAAAGGTAATGAAAGGTATAAAGATTTTGAAATAGACTATATGCCGAATACACTATACTACGGAAAAACTGGAATATTTTTATTTTTATTAAAATACATTCAACACTATGAAATTGCAAAAGAACAAAAAAAAGAACTACTTAATCAAATACAATGCTTTATAGAAAATTTTGTAGATGACATAAAAAAATTACCAGATATTCAAAATGGAATACTAGATGGAGCAGCCGGCCTTTTATACTTACTTACAGAATTTAAAAAGGAAGTAAATGTAACAGAGAAAGACATCGTTTCCTTAGCAGAGTTATTAAGCAAAAATGTGATCTATGATAAATCATTTGATATAGTATCTGGAAGTGTGGGACTGCTAAAAATATTGATTAAAATGTACGAAGATAGTTCTTTCTGTTCCTTCAATAATACTCTTCTCAAATGTATACTAAGAGTTAAAGATTATCTTGTAGTAAACTATTATAGAAATAACGGAATTTGTGGTTGGCCTTCTAAGGGTTTAAAAGATGTCGACATAAGTTTAGGCTATTCTCATGGACTTGCGGGATATTTACCAGTATTATATAAATGTGCTAATTTACTTAACGATAATACTTTACATTCAATAGTTGATGAAGGGATAGAATTCTTAATTTCCCAGCACAATAGAACTAGTAAAAATTGGCCTTGTTCAGTCAAAAATACTAAAGAACTAGTTAATTGGTGTCATGGTTCCCCAGGTATTTTATTATGCATGATTGAACTTTTTAATTATGGGTATAATAGAATCGATTTAAAGTCAATAATTATGGATAATATACCAATATTGCTAGAAACTGAAAAAGAGTCCTTTTCCTTATGTCATGGTAGTTTCGGGAATAATTTTATTGGCTTATATATTGCTTATTCCTTAAAAAATAAAATCCTATATGACAGATTTCTTAATAAAATATTATCTGATTTTAGATACTATTTTACAAAGGATAAGATAAACTTTATGAACAAGTCTTTCATGACAGGTTACTCCGGAATTCTTTACATCTATTTAAAATTTAAAGAACTTAATATTATAAACTAATAGGCTAGTTGAGCACTAGTGCTCAACTAGTCAAAGAGTAAAGGGCGAATGAGAGAGTAAATACTATCGGGAGCTGTTTCAAAACTATAAACGGAATAATTCATCCGTTTATACAATCGATACAATACACTATTGTTCTTACTAATGAAAAGGTCGTGTTCTTTTTTCTTAGATTAGATGTTCATTTTGTGGTATCTATAGATAAATTCTTCCACTAACAACCTCTCGGATAGTCATGCTGGAATTGATTCTTGGGATACTTTTTCCGCCGATTATCGTCAGAGAGTAATCAGGTGTTGGACGTCCCCCATACCCGTCAAGTTTAGTGTTAAGGGTCGTTGTGTCCATACGCAATGTTTGTGATCATTAGCTGAAGAAAAAGAATACCACATGTTTTAGGCATGCCAAATAACCCTCTTGGAGAGTGTTATTTGGCGTTTTTATGAATCTAATCAATAAATACCCAATTTAACCAAGAGATCCGATGCCGTTTCTTTTCCTTTCCTTCGATCCTTTCTTCCATGTTTTTTCAATAGAAGGAGGAGAGAAGAAAGGCTGATTTCTTCCTTGGATAGGCGCAAAAGCAGTTTGTTGCCAATACGTTCGAGCTTGAAACAGAAAGGTCTGAGTCACCAAAATGGCAATCAACGTCCCATATACATGGCATTCGAACCGTTCTTTCTTCATCTTTTTCACTTTCTCCAAATCAAAAACGGACTTCCACGCTTTAAACAGCAGTTCAATTTGCCACCGCAAAGAATAAAGCTCATAAACCTGTTGCCCATCAAACGACTCTTGTGGTAAATTAGTCAGTAAGATGTGGTATTTCTTTTGTTCGAGGGTTTGGCGTGTCAGCGCCTTCCCTTTTCTTTTTTCCCTTTTTCGCACATACGCCATCCGTTTTTGCCATTCTTCTTCCGTCAAACGTCGAAAAATCAAGCGTGGGATATACAAACGCTCATGCCCGATGTATACATGTTCCATTTCTACTGATTCCCCTTCCTTTAATTGATTCCCAAGAGATTCCCAATCCCATTCCTTCCACTGGCTATTCTCTTTGATATACACTTTCATATCGGAACGGAGCCGAGTAATATAATACGCTCCTCGGGCGTCGATCTCGGTTAGTGCGGCAACGGAGAAAAAGCCCAAATCCCGAATACATAGGTCATTCGGCAAAATCGTGTGCTGGGCATGATAGGCAAAACGGGCGTCCGAGTCATTGGCCGATTGAGCGCATAGTTGAAGACAGGCACCAGACAACAAGTCATATTCAAACTGAATTTTCGCTCCTGATGAGACGGAACCTCGGTAGTCCTCCCCGTAGTCGGCAGGAACCAAAAAACTGGTCGAATCCAAAATCCGCAAGCGAGTAAAACACGTCCGGTAGGTTTGGATGGTGGACCAAAGCAATGGGGGTTGTCGTTGGAGGAGAAGGAAAAACACTTCTCGCAAAAACGCCACGGCTCGCTCGGTAAAGCGCTGATTCAATCCTTCGCTGGACAGGGAACAGTCATGGCGGAGCGTGAGAGACGTACATAACCGTTGGAGTGATTGTTGTGCCAGTGAGCCATCTCCCCATGCACAAAGAGTCAAAAATGCTTCTGCCGTTAATGCTCGTTTTCGTTGGATAAATCCTGTTTCTTGAGCAAGATGAGTCAATGTCTCAGGCGAGAAAAGTTGGCGGATGGTTTTCATCCATGCTTGCATTTGATTTTCCATAGAAAAAATCCTTTCTAACGAAGAGTATTCGCTAGAAAGGATACCATATTTTTAACGGTGTACAAAGGCCCAAATTCTTAACTTGATGGCTATGTGGACGTCCCCGCATACTGGCTATCTATTTTGCTGGTCATAGTAGGTTGAACGGTCGACTTTGAGCATCCCAGCATTTTTGAATCGGATATTTTTTCAGTAAGTGAGGGCTCTTCTCTTTATTTATACAATTACGTAAAATCGCGGTTTCTAAGTCTTTCTCTTCCAATAGCTTCTTTAATTGCCTGTTTCCTTCTCCCAACTTTTTTACTTCTGGAAAAGAATGGGTCAATAAGACTTTTCCTGACTGGCCTCTTGACACTCTTTTATCCATCGTTAGACGAGATTGGGATCTAGATTATCCAATGTTTGATTCCTAAATTCTATATACATCCAATTTAAAATTTTAACCTCTGGTTCACGCAGCACACCCCATGCGACGTAACACTTCATCTAGATGTTGTAAGACGTACTGTTCAAAGCGAGTAATGGATTGGGCAATGTCGTTTTGATCCTTGTGAAAAACGTTGGCAATCACTTCATCTTTCAACCACTTCCACAGCCGTTCGATCGGGTTCAACTGTGGAGAATACGGCGGCAAAAAGATGAAATGAAACGCATCGCCTTCCTCGCCATCAAGAAAGGCTTGCACCATCTTGGCATGATGAATGCGCGCATTGTCTAACACAAGCACGAGGAATTGATCGGCATATTTCTCTTTCAATCGGCGCAAAAAGTCCAGGAACGTTTCGGCATTGGCAGATGAAGTACGATGGAAAACCACATCGCCTTGTTGAACATCGACGGCGCCAAAAATAGAAACGTGGGCATGGTGACCGTAGCTTGGCACTTGTTTTTGATTTCCTACTTCTGCCCATGTCGTACGTAGCGCTTGATAAGCACGAACATGTGTCTCATCCACATAAAACAGCATGGCATTCTCGGTAATTAGTTTTTTTTTATAAATTCAAGTTCTTTTTGAAAGGCAGCTTGACGCTTGGCGTCTCCTTTGACTAGCTTGTAAGTCGGACGTGTCCATGACAAACGAAGACGATGCAACAACTTACAAATGCCTTCACGTGACATCGAAACGCCATAGGTATGTTGAATGTAAGATTGTAAAATGCGCGTGTTCCATGATGAAGCGATGCCCCAGCCAGCATCCACAGGTGTGGTGGTTAACACGAGTTGTCTAATTTCTTGTTGTTGTTCTTCCGTAAGAAATGGCACGCGACCAGGTGGTAAGCGACGATCGAGTAGATGATCGAGCCCACCTTGATTAAAACGTGCAACGTAGAGGGCAACCGATTGACGGCATAGATTGACCATTTTCGCGACATCTTTACCGAGGTGACCTTCCATGACAAGACGAACAGCGGTCACCCGAACGCGAAGCGAAGCATCTTTGATTTTCCGTTCTTGTTTCCGAAGTGTTCGAGGTGTCCAACCGTGATCATTTGTGATTTTCAAACGTTTCATGCCAATTCCGCTCCTTTTGTATAGAAATATTTAGGAGCAGTATAGCCATGAAAAAAGGTGTTCATACAGAAGTCATCGTTTTAAAGTGCATGTATATAGCACTTCTTTCACCATCTATAATTCAAATTCTTTCAAATGTTTTCCTCTTTTCATGTATATTAAACGCCCCTTTATTTAGTCACTTCGATTATACAAAACTACTTTATCGATGGGGCTGACCCATAAGTGTCTGACCTCACGTGCATTTCACAATATACCGCTCATTTATCCAATGTTATGTCCTATATATTGTGTTGTGGGGTCTGACACTTTGCTTTTGGGTCAGCCCCAATATCTTAACTAACATACTCTATTAAGCTAAATCTAATTATTTTTTCAAAATGAGAGCAACAACAATTAAGCATACACCTAGAGATATACCATGAATAGTGTATATCCCCCATTGAGTATTATTTAGATTGAAGATATATTTTGGGGTAATATAATTTAAAATTGCTTGTGTTAAGATGTAGGTTACTACGCCTAGTACTATGGCCGATAACATTTTAAAAAATGTCATTAAAAAAACCTCTCCCTTACGTAATAATATATGCATGCAATGGCCCCACTAAATAAAGATAGAGAGATACCAAGAGTCAAATATTGTTTTTCATAAGTTAAATCGTTTTCCGCGGTTAGTAAGTAAAAACATAGAAATACAATTAAAGAGATACATACGACTTTACTAACCTTTAATTGTATTAAATTTTTTCTTTCGTCTTTTTTACCAAGTTTATAATTTAAAAAAACAATGGTGATTGTAGACAATATAAAAATTATTAATATAATCCCAACAAATACATTGAAATGACTTATATCATTTTCAATCCATAGATCAATTCTGTTGAGCATCATTTCCTCCTTCATGATAAGTAAAAATATCCTCAATACTGACATTAAAATATTTTGCTATTCGAAAGGCTAGTAATAGAGAAGGTACGTATTTATTTTTTTCCATTACTAATATAGTTTGTCTGGATACGCCCAGAACTTTTGCCAGCTCTTCCTGAGTTAACTTATTCAAAACACGATATTCATATACTTTATTAGTTATTTCATCATTTTTTTTTCATTTAATCATTCCCTTCCTTTATGACTTTACGATACTATATTTTACTAGTTAAACGTCAACGCTCAATTAATACTGGAGTAACAGGGGAATACTTAGCTAAAATGTTTTCTATATATAACTGTAGATGAGCAAATTCGCTAACATAAATTTACAACCAAACAAAAAAGGAGACATGAACCCGATTCCTTGGTTAAAATAGATGTGCCACAACTATCCACAAGGAGGTTCATGTCTCATGAATA
>NZ_JAHZOF010000015.1:0-42691 GCF_019553625.1 Anoxybacillus sp. ST70 | reverse complement strand
AACAACGATCCTTAGAGGCTTAAGAAATAGAAAAATGAGAGGTAAATCCCTCTCTTATTTTACAAAATATGAAAACCAACTCCCAAAAGTCCGCTTTTTAGCGGACTTTTGGGTCAGCCCCTTTTACATTGGAATGTGTTATAATGGGGGCGGAGTGTGATAGTTATGCTAAAAATTGGTTATCGAACGACGAAAACAGCGATCGGAACAGCGAGTGCGATTGCGATTGCCCAATCGTTGCATCTTGAAAATTTCGCTTCTGCCGGAATTATTACATTACTTTGCATTCAAGTGACGAAAAAAAAGTCATTGCAAACGGCGCGTGCTCGGTTTGTTGCCGGTTTAGTTGGCTTGTTGTTTTCGTTTTTCTTTTTTGAAGGGCTTCGTTATCATCCGCTTTCGATCGGTTTATTGCTCTTATTTTTTATTCCGACGACCGTTTCGTTGAAAGTGACCGAAGGAATTGCGACAAGTGCGGTCATCATTTTGCACGTATATATGGCGAAAACGATGACGTGGCATCTCGTATATAATGAGGTGATGTTGATGATTATCGGCATCGGCATCGCTTTGCTCGTCAATATGTACATGCCAAGCGTGGAAAAAGATTTAAAAGAATATCAGCGCATTGTAGAAGATTTATTTCGCATCATTTTTAAAGAAATTGTTCATTATTTACGGACGAATGAAAGTTTATGGGATGGAAAAGAAATTGCGTTAGCGGGCGATACGTTAAAGCAAGCAAAGGCGCTTGCATTGCAAAATATTGAAAACCATTTTTTGCGCAATGAAGATTATTATTACCGATATTTTCGTATGCGCGAACGGCAATTTGAAATTATTGAGCGGATGTTGCCGCTGATTAGCTCCATGACATATACGGTCGAGCAACGCAATATGATTGCTGATTTTATCGATGAACTAAGCGATGCGATTCACCCGGGAAATACAGCGGATCGTTTTATTCGACAACTTCAGGAGATGAAAAAACAGTTTCAACAAATGCCGTTACCAAAAACGCGCGAGGAGTTTGAAGAACGTGCGGCTCTTTTGCATTTTGTGAAAGAGATGGAACAATATTTAATCATCAAAAGTCAGTTGTAACGGTATGATCGCCCTTTTTTCACGCACAATAATTGAAAAAGGGTGAGATGATGCCGCTTCTTTTTGCTTTCTTTCTTTTTCTTTCACCGCTTTGGCCGCTTGGAGACAATCCGCGCGTTGGTGATCCGATGATTATTGTTAATAAACAAACGAACCAACTTGCTTTTATTCGCCACGGGAAAATTGAACGTATATATCGTGTTGCCACAGGAAAAACGAATGCGCTCACGCCAGAAGGATTATTTACCGTTACGGTAAAGGCAGTCAATCCGTACTATCGAAAGAAAAACATTCCAGGTGGCGCCCCGAACAATCCGCTTGGTACAAGATGGATCGGATTTGATGCGCGCGGGACAGATGGACGAACGTATGGGATTCATGGAACGAATCGACCGTCATCGATTGGACGTTATATAACAGAAGGATGTGTAAGAATGCACAATCGGGATGTCGAGGCGTTATATCCGAACGTGCCAATAGGAACGAAAGTAGCGATTGTAAAAACAAATGAATCGTTCCAACAGCTCGGTAAAAAGTATGGGGCGCTGAAATAAACAAAGAACAAGCTGACCGAATATGGTCAGCTTGTTCTATATCCACATGCTTAATCCAGCGAGCAAAGAGGTTAAAAGCATCGAGCCGAGCATTAAATAAACAACAATTTTTTGCACTTTTTTTGAATGCATGTTCTTCACCTCTTGCTTTCTATTGTACAAACATGCTGTTCGGCAAACAAGCAGGAAAAATGCAAAAAAAGAAGGAAAAAAGAAAAAAGATGTCGAAATACATAAATGGTTTGCAACCGAGAACAACAAAGGGGTTGGGGGTTTATGGAAGTAAAAAAAGTCGATCATATTGGCATTGCAGTCAAATCGTTAGACGAGGCGCTTCCGTTTTATACGGATACGCTCGGCTTATCGTGCGTTGGCATTGAAACGGTCGAATCAGAACAAGTTCGTGTAGCGTTTTTAAAAGTTGGCGATGTCAAGCTTGAACTGCTTGAGCCGCTCTCTGAACATAGCCCGATTGCTTCTTTTATTGAAAAGCGAGGCGAAGGCATTCATCATGTCGCGCTTGGGGTTGATCATATCGAACAGCGCATCGAAGAGTTAAAAAATAACGGCATTCGTATGATTCACGAGCAACCGAAGCGCGGTGCAGGCGGTGCACACATCGCTTTTATGCATCCGAAGTCAGCCCGCGGCGTGTTATATGAGCTTTGTGAAAAGGTCGGTGGGCAATAATGGACATGTACGATAAAATCAACGAGCTGTATGACCGTCGCCGAGAAATTGAGTTAGGCGGTGGCGACGATAAAATTGCAAAACAACATGAAAAGGGAAAATTAACAGCAAGAGAGCGCATCGATCTTTTATTAGATGAAGGGACGTTCGTTGAGTTAAATCCGTTTATTGAACATCGTTGCACCGATTTTGGATTAGCGGGAAAAAAAGGACCAGGTGACGGAGTTGTCACAGGATACGGTAAAATCGATGGGCGAACAGTATTTGTCTTTTCGCAAGACTTTACTGTATTCGGTGGAGCACTTGGGGAGATGCATGCGAAAAAAATTGCGAATATTATGGATTTAGCGGCGAAAACAGGGGCTCCAATCATCGGATTAAACGATTCTGGTGGCGCGCGCATTCAAGAAGGTGTATTGTCGCTTGATGGATACGGCCATATTTTTTATCGGAACTCGATTTATTCGGGCGTCATTCCACAAATTTCGGTCATTATGGGGCCATGTGCAGGAGGGGCTGTCTATTCACCAGCCATTACTGATTTTGTATTTATGGTCGAAAAAACGAGCCAAATGTTTATTACCGGACCGAAAGTGATTGAAACGGTGACAGGCGAAAAAATTAGCGCAGAAGATTTAGGTGGCGCGCGCGTTCACAATACGATTAGCGGAAATGCTCACTTTTCAGGAGCGACAGAAGAAGAGGTGCTTGCGCAAGTACGACGGCTATTAAGCTATCTTCCACAAAATTGTCAAGAAAAGCCGCCTGCTGCACCTGCACAAAAGGAAAGCGATGATCGTCCCGATTTAGCGGATGCCATTCCTATTGATGCGGTGCGTCCATACGATGTGCGAAACGTCGTGTGGCAAGTCGTTGACGAAGGATCATTTATGGAAGTACAAAAAGATTTTGCGAAAAATATTGTCATCGGCTTTGCCCGCATAAAAGGAGAAGTTGTCGGACTTGTATGCAACCAGCCGAAGTTTATGGCGGGAGGACTAGATATCGACTCGTCCGATAAAGCGGCGCGTTTTATTCGCTTTTGCGATTCATTTAATATTCCGATTATTACATTTGAAGATGTGACAGGCTTTTTCCCAGGAGTCAAACAAGAGCACGGGGGAATCATTCGCCATGGAGCGAAAATTTTATATGCGTATTCGGAAGCGACGGTGCCGAAAATAACGGTCATTTTACGGAAAGCATATGGCGGAGCATACGTTGCATTAAACAGTAAATCGATCGGAGCCGATGTCGTATACGCATGGCCAAATGCAGAAATTGCCGTTATGGGACCACAAGGGGCAGCGAACATTATTTTCGCAAGCGACATCGAAAATAGTCCGAACCCAGAAGAAACGCGGGCGCAAAAAATTGAAGAATACCGCGATAAGTTCGCGAATCCGTATGTCGCAGCCAAGTACGGTATGGTCGATGACGTCATCGATCCGCGAGATACGAGAATCAAGCTCATTCAAGCGCTCGATATGCTTCGCCATAAACAGGAAGAGCGTCCAAAAAAGAAACACGGGAATATTCCGTTATAGTAGAGAAAAGCGAACAGTGGGTGCACTGTTCGCTTTTTCTTACGAGAACCATGTTTGCAATGTTGGAATGCGACGGATAACAATCCAATCGACAACAAAAGCGATGACTAATGAAAGAGCGACTAAAGGCATGGTAAGTCCTAATACGATAATGATGAAGGTGACCTTTCGCATCACTTTTTTGTTTTGGGGTGCAGGTGGTACCCCAAGTGCGCCTTTTGGGCGTCTTTTCCACCACATGACAACACCGCTATACGCAATGAAAATAAGACCGAGGCAAGTCATAAGACCGATCAATTGATTAAATAAGCCAAAATATCGACCTTCATGAAGAGCAATACCAATTTCGATCATTTTAGCTAGCCATCCATAATCTTTAAAGCGTAAATCGGCTAACACTTCACCGCTATATTGATCAATATGTAATGTAGCTTGATCTTGTGGCAAGTTCGGAAAGACGGAAACGGTATATACTCCTTTTTCTCCTTCAGGGAAGTAAATCGAAAAGCCAGGATGGACATGACGCTCTTTTGCAATTTGAATAACTGATTCAATCGGAATCGTCATTGCTCCATTTTGTTTCGATTCAGGCACAGGCATATTTTCTGCAGCCCAAGGCACATCTGCGACCAATTTGGTTGGAACAACAGATTCAGGTATTTCATCCCATAATCCAGATGGATATCCTGTATGGGTGGCTGTAGCGATTTGATTAATTTTATCGCCCATAAATCCAGCCCAAGGCAAACCGGTTAAAATAAGCAATAAAATAAACATGGAAAGCCAAATAGCAAGAACAGAATGAATGTCTTTCCACATGACGCGCTTCCCTTCATGAAAGCGAATTTTTACAATGCCATATAAAGAGCGGTTTCGTGGCCACCATAAATATAATCCTGTTATTAATAAAATAACGGCCCAACATGCTGCAAGTTCAACGATTCGATCGCCAACTGTTCCGACCATGAGCTCGCCGTGCAACTTGACAATGATATGCATAAGTTTATCTTCTTTAGCGAGTTTACCAACAATATCGCCGGTATATGGGTTAACAAAAACGATATAAGTTTTTCCATCTAAAACAATGCCCACTTCTGTTGAACGGTTAGGCGCATCGCTCGGACGATAACTGACGACAGTAGCATTTTCATACGTGTTTGTGACTTGTTCAATGATGCGGCTCGGGGCTAATTCGTGCTCTCCTTCTTGAACATAATAGAAATGTTTGTATAAAACAGATTCAATTTGTGGTTTAAATAAGTAGATGGCTCCCGTAATGGAAAGAATAATTAAAAATGGTGCAAAAATGATTCCGGCATAAAAGTGCCAACGCCATATCGCTTTGTAAAAATCTTTGTTCGTTAAAGAATCCATAAAAAACCTCCTGATTTACTATGAAATAAAGCCCAAGGTGAATGATATAATGAAATTGTGACAAATGTGTGAAATGAAAGAAAAAAATTTATGTGTACATGTTCATCGCCATATGAAGGAAATTTCGTTATACTTAAAAGTGAGTACATACATAGGAGGATGCATGATGGTCAATGAGCAACGTTTAGTTGATGAATTTTTAGAGCTTGTACAAATTGATTCTGAAACAAAATATGAACGTGACATTGCAGATGTGCTGAAAGCGAAATTTGAAGCGCTCGGTTTACACGTTATTGAAGATGATACGACAGCACAAACAGGTCATGGAGCAGGAAACTTAATTTGTACATTGCCCGCGACAAAAGAAGGAGTCGATCCGATTTACTTTACATCACACATGGATACGGTTGTGCCAGGCAAAGGGGTCAAGCCGTCGATTCAAGATGGATATATTGTGACAGATGGGACGACGATTTTAGGAGCGGACGATAAAGCAGGGCTTGCCGCCATGTTTGAAGCGATCCGAGTGTTAAAAGAAAAACAAATCGCACACGGCACAATTCAATTTATTATTACTGTTGGAGAAGAATCTGGGCTCGTTGGGGCGAAGGCGCTTGATCCGTCGCTCATTCAAGCGAAATTTGGATATGCGCTAGATAGCGATGGAAAAGTTGGACAAATTATCGTTGCTGCTCCGACGCAAGCAAAGTTGAAAGTGACCGTTCACGGAAAGACGGCTCATGCGGGTGTTGCACCAGAGCGAGGCGTATCGGCAATTACAATCGCCGCGAAAGCGATTGCGCAAATGCCGCTTGGGCGCATCGATGAAGAAACAACCGCAAACATCGGTCGTTTTGAAGGTGGAACACAAACAAATATCGTTTGCGATCGCGTTGACATTTTAGCAGAGGCGCGTTCGCTCGTTCCGGAAAAAATGGAAGCGCAAGTCGTGAAAATGAAAGAAGCGTTTGAGCGAGTAGCGGAAGAAATGGGTGGTCGTGCAGATGTTCATGTGGAAGTGATGTACCCAGGATTTAAATTTGGAGATGGGGATCATGTTGTTGAAGTAGCGAAGCGAGCGGCTGAAAAAATTGGTCGTCCGCATGAGCTGTTGCGTAGCGGTGGCGGTAGCGATGCGAATGTTATTGCAGGATTTGGCATTCCAACTGTAAACTTAGCGATCGGCTATGAAGACATTCATACAACAAATGAACGAATGCCAATTGAAGAACTTGTCAAAGCAACGGAGATGGTGCTCGCCATTATTGAAGAAGTAGCGACAAGGGGGTGAAACGATGGAGAAAGTCGTCGTTTTTCAACTTGCGAACGAACAATATGCCATTCCAGTTGAACATGTTGTTTCCATCGAAAAAATGAGCCATCCGACGCTCATCCCGGGAATGCCTTCGTATATGCTCGGTGTTGTGCGCATTCGCGGTGAACTTGTTCCTGTGCTTGATACGTCGCAAATTTTATATCGCCGTCCATATACGGAAACAGAAAAAACGCGCCTCATCGTTGTCCATACAGACGATGTATATGTCGCGTTTATTGTAGACGATGCAAAAGAAATTATTGATATCCCGTCACATATGATGAAGCAAGTGAATATGCTCGCTTATCAACAAACGCCATACTTCATCGGCATTGCGAACTTGCCTGATCGGCTAATTACCGTCATTGATCCGACAATATTATTCGATCATTTAGAAGGGTCGAGTACAATTAAAGAACATATAAAAAATGAGAAACAGAACACTTGAACGAGAAAAGATGATTATGGTATGTTCTTTTTTGAACAATCAAAATATAGAAAGGAACGTTTGCTATGGCGAAACAACAAATTGGTGTGATCGGTTTAGCGGTCATGGGAAAAAACTTGGCGCTTAACATTGAAAGCCGTGGATATTCCGTTGCCGTATATAACCGTTCACGCGAAAAAACAGACGAGTTTTTAAAAGAAGCGGAAGGGAAAAACGTCGTCGGTACATATAGCATCGAAGAGTTTGTCAACGCACTTGAAAAACCGCGCAAAATTTTATTAATGGTAAAAGCAGGTGCCGCAACAGACGCAACCATTGAGCAACTAAAGCCGTATTTAGAAAAAGGCGATATCGTGATTGATGGCGGCAACACGTATTTTAAAGATACACAACGTCGCAATAAAGAACTTGCTGAACTTGGTATTCATTTTATCGGTACAGGCGTTTCTGGTGGAGAAGAAGGGGCGCTGAAAGGTCCTTCCATTATGCCGGGTGGACAAAAAGAAGCGCACGAACTCGTTCGCCCGATTTTTGAAGCGATTGCCGCAAAAGTCGATGGCGAGCCGTGTACGACATATATCGGTCCAGACGGTGCGGGCCATTACGTAAAAATGGTGCATAACGGCATTGAATACGGCGATATGCAATTAATTGCCGAAGCGTACTTTTTACTAAAACATGTGCTTGGCTTAAACGCGCAAGAGCTTCATGAAGTGTTTGCGGAGTGGAATAAAGGAGAATTAGATAGTTATTTAATCGAAATTACGGCAGACATTTTTACAAAAATCGATGAAGAAACAGGCAAGCCGCTCGTCGATGTCATTTTAGACAAAGCAGGGCAAAAAGGAACAGGAAAGTGGACGAGCCAAAACGCGCTCGATTTAGGGGTTCCGCTGCCGATTATTACCGAGTCCGTATTTGCGCGCTTTATTTCCGCCATGAAAGAAGAGCGTGTGCAAGCAAGCAAGCTATTAGCAGGCCCAGCAGTGAAGCCGTATGAGGGTGATCGCGCGCACTTCATTGAAGCCGTTCGCCGCGCGCTTTACATGAGCAAAATTTGCTCGTACGCCCAAGGCTTTGCGCAAATGAAAGCTGCTTCGGAAGAATACAACTGGAATTTACAATACGGCAATATCGCGATGATTTTCCGCGGCGGCTGCATCATTCGTGCGCAGTTTTTACAAAAAATTAAAGAAGCGTACGACCGCGATCCAGCGTTGCCAAACTTATTGCTCGATCCATACTTTAAAGACATCGTCGAAAACTACCAACAATCGCTCCGTGAAATTGTCGCAACCGCAGCGATGCGCGGCATTCCAGTCCCAGCGTTCGCTAGCGCCTTAGCATACTACGACAGCTATCGAATGGACACATTGCCAGCGAACCTTATCCAAGCACAGCGCGACTACTTCGGTGCGCACACATACGAGCGTATCGACAAAGAAGGCGTTTTCCATACGGAATGGTTGAAATAAACGAACACCCCCTAGGGCAAGTGGCTCTAGGGGGTATATTAGGGTTATTTTGTTAAAATATTATAAAATTTCTAAGTAAATAATTGACATGTCTCTTTTTTTTTTATAATTGGTTCATCACCACAACATGTACTTGACAAGTGATACGCTTTCTTGAACAAAAATGTACAGAAATCATTGGTTTACTGCTTCTTCCTCACAAGCATCGGTAGAGTGTGTTATAAAAAATCAAGTACAACTTTTGGTGAAGAGCCTTATAATTTACACAGATGTGTATTAATTACCAGTTTGAATGTATATATTTTACGAAGTTAGTCTTTGTATTTTATAGATAGGAGCGATTTATTTTGAATGATAAGTACAATATCAGAAAGGATTATGTATGGATGAAATGGTTTTCTATACTATTCCGAATGATAGCAAATATGAAATTAGATGTTGCCTTGATTTCTATTTATTTGGGTATTCTCGTTTTTTATTGTATAAACCCGTATACAATAAATCCAGCTGAGTTTATTTTGTACAAGAAATATTTGCTCCCTATTGGAGTTGTTGTCTGGCTGTTGACAAGTTTTCGACTACATCTTTTGATTATAACCTCAACACCGATTGATTGGCTCTTAATGAATAATATTATACAAAAACCGAAAAAGATCATCGCTCATCAAATAGCTATTCTATTCACATGTTTTTTCATATTACAAATACTGATCGCAGGAGTTGTAGCAAGTACGATTGTTGTAAACTATTCGGCAGGTTGGGATCTTTTGAAGTTTCTTTTTCGGTTGTACTGTATTTGTTTTGTTCTCCCATTCATATGGGCATGGATCATCGGATTATTTATCAGCATGATTGATGCATACTATTCTCACAAAAAAGCAATGTTGCTCCTCAGTGTATTTCTTCTATGGATTACGACGCTATTTTCCCTTGAATATAGTCCGTTTCAAGTGTTTATCGAAAACCGCTTTCCTTATATTGATCCTTTATTTAGTCTAACGTTTATAGAAAAAAATGTGTGGATTCAGTTGGTATATGTTGTTTGTTCGATCATGATTTGCATTGTATTTATGAAAATTAAACGTGCGGCATTCGGGTCTACTATAAGTGTGTTTTTGATTATTTCTGTCACATTTACGATCTATCATACTCAAACGAAATTCCAGCTAGATGATATTTTACTCGCAAATGACTACAACCTTTATCAACATATAAAATATAAAACTTACCACAATAAAAGCATGACAAATAATTGGAGAATAACAGGAATCGAGGTCGAACCTGAATCACGATATCCAATTACAGTTGAGCTCACTTTAGATAAAAGAACCCATTTTGTGCGTTTTTCGATGAACGAGCAATTCGAAATCGACCACATAAAAAGCAGGGGGAAAAATTTATCTTTTAATCAACAAGGAAGAGTCGAGTAAAAGTGTATTTTTTGTCATACCAGAAAACTACAATCAGTTGTGGCGGAACTATCGTTTACGAGAAATACCTAAGTTGTTGAATCAGTCGTTTAGGAAATCTGAATTGTGCGAAAAGTATTGTATACCACCTGATGCGGCAATTGATTCGTTAACAGCATTTCAACGGCTAATTTATCACATTTCTCTTGGACAAGCATTAAAACGTACCATATTTATTTTTGATCAGCCGACGAAACATTTCGATTTTGAGGATTTAAACCATTTCTATTACTTTTTAAAAGAGGATTTTTCGGATGTGCATTATCTCATTTTTACGAATCGAATCGAAAACGTATTTTTAATGCTTTCTAATCCCATTTATCAAATCGATCGCATAAAATTATTTGCTTTGAAAGGGGGGATAAGAATGCTGATCGATGACATTATGCATTCTGTAGGTATTTGATTAGTTTAGATGTCTGGATGAAAGGAAAGAGACCGAATGACAAAAATTTAAAACTAGGGGAGGAAAAGTGTATGTTAGTGAATCGAAAAAACAAGTGGAAATCAAAATTTGCTTCTTTATCGCTTGCAGCAGCAGTAATTGCAACTGCTAGTGCGGTAACGGCAGAATCTGCAACCGCCTTTTTAGATGGATCAAGTACTTATAAAGACACAGCCATTGTTAAAGCAACTACAAATGGTACAGGAACACTGTATGCGATAAATAATGGAGCAAATACACAAACTAGAGGATATGCTTATAAGTCTATTGATTGGTGGCCTGAGAGCATTGTAGCTTCTACGAATTGGCTAAATCCAGGACAAACGGAAAACCGCAGTTTTACGCAAACAGCAGGGGATAACTATTACGGTCAAATTGTCGGTCAAACAGTTGGATCAAGGGGAAGTGTGACTATTACAGTTAAGTAGTCAAGGTTGGGTATGAGTGCTATAAATATCAGGGATGTGTATGACGGCACTTCCCTGATTTTACTTGTTCTGTATCCAAAATTAGCATACGCTCTTCAAAGAAAGCGGGTGAGCAGTCATGAGATGGAAATTTCTTTTTGTATTTTATTTCAAACACATGTTCAAAAGTAAGTTATACGCTAGTGCTAGCATCTTATTTTTTGTTTTGTTGATTGCTAGACTTATTTTATTCTTTTCAGATCCGTATGATATGGAAGCGTATGGACAATTGCCACACGAAGTCTTTATGCTTGTACAAATGATATCGATCTTTTACATTGTTTTTTTCTATCTTCTTCATTCAAAGGAGCTTCTTTATGGCGTTCAGTCATTTTTTACAGATGGGTATCGGATTATGTGGGAAAAAATGAGTTCAATGTTTGCGGCTCATGTGTTGTGCCAAGGAGCTATGGTAGTTTTTTCTTATCTCATTTTTGCCATTGTTTATTTTTGTGTAGGCATTGAGCCTTCCAATATTTATTTGTCTTTGTTTCGATTTCTTGTCGTTTATATGTTCGGTCCGCTTGTGCTTAGCAGTATGTACGGCTTGGTTGTGGCGATGTTATTTGGAACGAAAAAAATTAGTTTTTTTGTGATACTGATTATATGGATTATAACTGGACCGATGACGACGGAGCTATTTATTCCTTTCTTTATAAAGGTTCATGCGAATGACTTGGAATCTCTCCTTTTCATAGGTAAGCATGCCATCCAACATATTTATGACTCTTATATTGGTTTTGAGGTTGATCATGGTAATGAATTAAAACTTTTCACATGGTTTCTCGTTTTTTTCGCCATCATTTTAATGTTGTCGATTCGTTGGGTGCTCACAAAGAGGGAGCGGAATGCCGTCATAAAAGTGCTGCTTCTGCTTCCGTTCCTTATTGTCGCGTCAGCTTATAGTTCTTTACAATCCAACACTAAAGCGTTTACTCGAGCCGATCAAACAACGGAGATCGATGACTACCGACAGATGAGCACGGATGTAAAAACAGACTTGCGGTATGACATTCAGTCGTACTCCATTTCATTGAAAGGAAAACAGGCTACCGTGCATATAAAGTTCTCTCGTATGGACACAACCGAGCCAACGTTTCAACTGTACTATAAGTATCCGATTCGGTCGATTCAAGCGGATCATCAACAGGTTAAATTCACAAGAAATGGAGATATTGTGACGGTTTACTTGCCCGAACGCACGTTTTCTCTCATTTTTCGCTATGACATCGTGGATACGAGCCTTATCCCTTATACGAATGGACGGACGCTTCTTCTTGCCGATAAAGCGTGGTATCCGAAAAAGAGATCAACACAAATGTATAGAGTGTACGAGTTTTCATCGAATGATTCAAAAGGACGGGTAGAATGGGGTGAATTTACAGACAGATTCTTGCCAAGCGAAAGTCATTTTTTTACCCTGAAAGTGGATGGCGATGTGCTATTTTGTAATTTGCCGAAGCGTGGAGAGGTTTACTACGGTAAGGCGCAGGCGATCACGCTGATCAAGGGGCAAGGCAACCAACTTGTTTATAAAGGCTATCAAATTACATATCCGGCCGACTGGCCAGATATGGGAGAGAGGGTTTCAACGGTGGTACCGCAGTTGGAAAAGGCGTTTCAAGACGTGCGGCAACTTGCACAGACGGATGTTTCAATACTTCCAAAAAGAATTGTATTTTCTAGTTTTGGACTGTCTTCGTTTATGACAGATGATCATCTTATTTATAATACTAATGATTTATATGCTATTGATCAATACATCTTAGATCGGGATTTTTATGAAGAAATATTTTTTCTTTCCGTGCCGCTGAAAGGTTCGTTGATCATGTATCACGAGTGGATTTCGTTGGCCACTCGGTGGCTGATGCAAAAAAACGAGTTGTCCGCGATCGAATGGGTATCGAAAAGCTATCTATTCGGGGCACAGCCGCTGTCCGTGCAGAAACAGATTGAATCCATTTACGAAAGTTTTCAACCACTCAGCTTAGAACAAAAACAACAATTCCTGCGAACATGGTATGAAAAAATGGATGAGACTTGGACATGGGATCACGTATTACAATTAGTAAAGGAGTCGGGGGCCATTGGAGATTTACATTGAAGAACTGACCAAAATCATCAAAAAGAAACATATTTTATCAGGTGTGACACTTTCGATTTCTGGAGTTTACGGATTACTAGGACCGAACGGTGCGGGCAAGACGACATTAATGAAAATATTAGCCGGATTACTGGAGTTTAATACTGGACGCGTGCTTCTTGCAGGGGAGTTGATCAGTACAGGTACGCGTGTGAAGAGAACGGATCATATTGGGTATTTGCCGCAAGATTTTATGATTTATCCAGAATTAAGGGTATATGAAGTGCTCGAGCATATTGCAATTCTTCAAGGAGAGCATCCGAAGTTGTACCAAAGCAAAATTAAGGACGTTGTCGAACAAGTGAATTTATCTGAACATATCAATAAAAAAATGCGAGAATTGTCCGGTGGTATGCGTCGGCGCGTCGGCATTGCCCAACTTTTATTGCGCAAGCCGTCTGTGCTCATTTTTGATGAGCCGACAGCTGGGTTAGATATTCGAGAGCGCGTGCGCTTTCGTAATTTATTGAAACAGCTTGGAAAACGTCATACGGTTATTATTTCTTCGCACATTGTAGAGGATATTGAGTTTCTTTGCACGAAAATTGGCATTATTGACAAAGGGAGAGTTTTATTTGAAGGGAGACCAGCGGAATTAAAGAAAAAAGCAGAACACTGCACATATGAAATTCATGTGTCGTTTGAAGAACTTGATGAAGTCATGGCGACAAAGGAAGTAGTCCAAATGAGCGAAGAGCCATCACACGTTGTTGTCCGCGTATTATCGGATCATCCTATCGGTCAGCTGGTTAGTCCACGGCTAATGGACGGGTATTTAGCTCTTTTAAAAGAGGCGGATCTTTATGAATAAGCTTATTCATTTATTTAAGTTTGATATAAAGTTACTAGGTCATTTATATAGTTTTCCTTTTGTCATATACGTGCTGTGCATGTTGCTTATGTTGTCTTTTCACGCGCGCTCTAATGATCCATTTATGCCGTATATTGTCGTCCAAGGTATTGCTGTGCCGATTGCCGGTTGGCATATTGTTTTTTTATACAACAGCCTTTATGAAGAAGGAGCAACAGAGGCGCTATTTTTCTACTATCGCAAAGTGCTTATTACCGATATTATACGCTATGTGACTTTGCACGGAACGTTTGCTTTTTTGCTTGTTGGTTTCATCGTATGGATAAATGGTACAAAATTTTTTACTGTTTCTTTAGTCATCCATTTTATACTGTTGTTTATTTTTTATCAAATCGTTGGACTTGCTGTTCTAAGTGCTGTCAAAAGTTTAGATGTTGCACTTGCGATCATAGCGATGTATACGTTTATGGAAGTGGCGACACAAGGAACGTTCATGCCCTGGCCACATATATTTATTTTTCGCGAACCTGTTGATTCGATTTCAATGTTTCTTCCTTTGTTTTGGCTAGTCATTGGTATATTTTTATCCGTTGCACAAATATGGAGGACGTTTAAATAAACCATTGCGCATAAGCAACTCCTCGTACAACAGCTATCGAATGGACAACACACTGCCGGCAAGCCCTATCCAAGCACAGCGCGAATACTTCGGTGCGCACACATACGAACGCATTGCCGTGGCAATCATACAAATAAAGGGACATCATATGAATCGGGAAGTAATATTGAAGAAAAGGAAAGCTACTTTTTCATAGAAAAACAAGTTATTCAAAACTAGCATGTTTAGAAAAATGGCTTCTTAAAAATTAGTTGATTTTTTTTTTATATCCTAAAATTGTAATGAATTGTTTATTATGGAAGGATGTGAGAGTATGCGGGTGAAAACAAATGTTGTATCCATCTTAGCTATTTTAAGTGTATTAGCTGTAGGAAGTGTGAGTGCAGCATCTTATGTCACTTATGCTACTACTCTTCCTGTTTTATCTGGCGACAAGACATTAGCAAGTGCGAACAAAGCGAATAACAGCAAAAGTAAAGTTGAAAATTCAATTGTTGGACAAGATTACAAAGCAAATATGTGGATTCAGCAAGGTTCAACAAAAGTATCAGCGACAGCAACAAATGTAACGGACAACGATACAAGATATTTCACCGTAGATCAAAGCGCAGTTGGTAAAAAAGTTTCCCTAGTTGGTGAAAACGCGACTTGGACATACGTGACAGTGGACATTTCAGGTAAGTTTTATGCAGATACGGAATAACATTTGAACATCCCCATCTTAAACATTTTTAAGATGTGGATTCCTAAAGGGGTAGAGTGGTGATTATGTACGTGGAACTTTTAAAACGAATAAAAAATAAAAACTTTTATATTAGCATACTATGCTTATTTTTCATTGTTGTATCTTCTGTTATCACTGGACTTAAGCACTATCATGAAAATATAGATTTAGTGCAACGTATATACTCTAACAATGAGAACGTTTTAGCATTGGTTTCCGCACATAAAGAATGGATAGGTCTTTCTAGCCAAAACTTTTTTTCGTCATTATATTACTTTCTTTTTCCGTTGTTAATATCTATTGCTTTGACAGATTCGATTTATTTGGAAAAGCATAGTGGGAATATAAGTTATCAACTAACACGAATGAGCAGAAAAGCATACTATCGGAAGAAGTTTTTATTTACGTACATGAGTTCTTTTTTATTGTTTATAATCCCATTAATATTCGGAATCATATTGGTGAATTTTTTGGTCGATCAGTGGGACTATTCTTTCTACTCAAATATGTATAAACATTTGATAAATGGAGAGGTAGAGTTACCGGATAATTCATTTGAAGGAGAGAAGAAAGATATATTTTCGAGCCTGCTTGCTATATCACCGTACTTATACATATTGATTTATTATGTTATGGGCGGACTATTTGCAGGTGGTTATGTATGTATAGCTCTAGCATCTTCTTTAATGATTAAGAATAAGTATTTTGTCATTCTTCTCCCACAGATTATTTATATGGTTTCGTGGGCACTGTTTACTATACTAGGAAAGTTAAGTTGGGATCCGTTTAATTTCTTAGATCCGAAGCAACCCGTAGAGGGGTTATCATATAGCCCTATTGTTATTGCTTTTGTACTTCAAGTGCTTATTGCCTTTGGTTTGTATGTATATGGAGTGAAGAAAAACGATGATGTACTTTAAGAAAAACATATGTTTTGTTTGGCAAGATTTACAGCTGAATAAAACATCCATAAAAATGGTCATTGGAGTAGTAGCTTTACTAATGATTCTCGGAACTGTCCCTGGAAGTGAAAATACGCTTGTTCGATGGCATAGCGTAAAAGATTTTATTTTGCTTTACCGATATGAATTTTTTCATTTTCCTGCTTTTTTATGCCTTTTAGGCTCAACATTTAAAACAAACAGCTGGATCATCTTGAGAAGATACACAAATCGAGCCCAGATAGGGACACATAAAGTGTTTATGGTTATATTTTGTGCGTTATTTTTCTCATTCATAGTATTTATGTTAGGAGTTTTGTGTACAGCTTTTGTTAAGTACATCGTATACCCGAATATGAAAAATTATCATGCGATATTTTTGTATGTGCCTACATCTTCTCAACCTAGCTCGTTCGTTTATTTTGTATGTATGAACTTCTTGATAACAACGATATTAGGAATTATCTTTGTCATTATAAATGACATTTTTGCTCATCGATTTTTAAGTGTAGTCATATTGACAACATTCGTCATTTTAGATCGATTTACAACATCAATCATTCCTTATTTGTTTTATATGAGTGAAACGATTTCACCAATTTATACAATAATGATTTTAAGTGTTATAGTTATCATTTTAGGAAGTATAGTTCATTTTTCTTCAACTTATAAAAATTACTATACTCAGGATGATTTGTTATGAAATATATGTTTTTAGAGTTCAAATTTATTAAACCAGATATGAATAAAATATTATTATCATGTGCGGCATTCCTACTATTCGGTACAATGATCTGTTTAAAAGGTGGAGTGTTTCATTCTAGCTCATTAACGGAATCGATTAAATTTTTATTTGGCTCGGTAAATCTTTCATCGGTCAATTGGATGTATTGGCTATTGTTTTGTTTTGGTTATGTTGTTCTCCTTCAATTGATTTGGAAGAAAAGAGAAAAAAATGTTGAGCATAACGTTCTTATTCTTTTGCAAGATACATCTTTGTATTGTATCAATAGGCTAGCTATTGGTCTTTTTTTTTACATTTCTCTATGTTTCGTCTGCGTTTTTCATTGTTATCGTTTCTTATATTATTTTTTTAGATATGCCGTTTCGTATACATCTTTCGCTTCTTTTAATGTTCGTTTGCATCGTTATCAATTTCTACTTGCACGCTGTTTTGTTGATGTTTCTCAAGTTTTATATCACAAATCATTTTGCCAATGTGTTTATTCTCTCTTTGTTTTTTGCAGGTGTAAAGATACAAGCCCCTTTTATGCCTTTATATTATGGTATGATTGATCATTTTAGAGGCTACGATATGTTGCTCTTTGTTTTATTTATCGAGTTGTTGCTCATATTATTTTTAGGATATAGAATTGTAAAGAAATTCAAGAATGCAGATTATTGTTAGGGGGATTTGATGTGAATGCGATTAGACTGTCTGGTGTTTCAAAAAAATAAAAGGAAGAGTTGTGTTACAAAACATCAACTTGAATTTAGAAAGAGGAAAAATTTATGGTTTTACAGGTCATAACGGTTCAGGAAAAACAATGTTATTTCGGATTATAGGCGGGTTAGTGAAGCCGTCTAATGGTACTGTAGAGATTTTTGGTGATGTTTTGCACAAAGATGTATCTTTCCCTAGCGACATTTCTGTCCTTTTAGAAAAGCCTGGATTTCTTGAGCAGTACTCGGCTTTTGATAATCTAAAGTTTTTAGCTATGATCAAAAATAAAATAAGTGATTCAGATATTATAAAAGCGATAGAGAGAGTCAAATTAAATCCAATGGATAAAAGACCGGTAAAAGAGTATTCTCTCGGAATGAAACAGCGATTAGCTATTGCGCAGTGCATTATGGAACAACCCCAATTGATTTTGCTAGATGAACCGATGAATGGATTAGATGAAGAGTCTGTTCGCCATGTATATCGCATAATAAAAGAAGAGAATGAACGCGGTTGCACAATATTGCTAACATCACACAACAAGTTGGATATAGAAACATTATGCGATCAAGTGTATTCAATAAATGATGGAATGATTACAGGTGTGACTAACATTTCTATAGATGAATGAAAATTTTATTTTACATCCGGCTGTTTACTTGCCACACTGCATCGCATGTAGAACGGCAAAGTTAATTGTTTTTATTGTCGTATATAACGAAATATTTCCTGAAAAGATTGTTTTGTTTTTTACGTTAGAGGCTTATTGTTATGAATGTGCTTTACGAACTGCTGTTGAACAATAATACACGCGCTGGGGCGGCGTCGGATCCGAAAGCGTCTCCTTTGTCATTTGTTATAGGAACCCGTGGTGCTAGTTGAGCGCTAGCGCTCAACTAGCCCAAGTGTGACAAGCGAATATGCCAACAATATACCATCTAGTGCTACTTCGAATCCTGCAATCGAATGGGCACGAATGTCTGTGATCCGATACTGGTCAACGAGGACAGAGAACACCGTTTCAATGACTTTACATTTTTGTTTGAGCCATCTTTCCCATGATGCCGATGGGCGATGCTTCTGATTTCTGCGAGATGGAGTCCAAAAGGCAATTTGGTACGCTTTATACAACTTTTTTTGCAATTCGCTACTGATAAATCCCTTGTCTCCCAAATTAAAGGGGTGAGGAATTTGTGTCATGACGGTTTCTGCTGCGGTTCGATCGTGACAGGATGCTTCCGTCACCACGTATCCCATCGGCAGTCCTTGGTCGGTCACTTGAAGATGAAGCTTAAATCCGTAGTACCACTGCTTTTTGGACGCACAAAACCCGATGTCCGCGATTCCTTGAAATCGTTTGACTCGGTACATTCTTGCGGCATGGCACAACTCGATCGGCATACTGTCTACGACCGCATAGGCGTGGTGTTGCCCACGTTTGACTAGCTCATGGCGAATCCATTTGATCGCAAAGCGCAGCGCACGGCAACGGCGATTGTATCGAGAACGTTCGAGAAAATGTCCATCCGTAAACAAGTTCCCAGTAACAAAGCGATGCCATGCCCGTTCGGAAGAGAAACCAAGCAACTTTCCTAAAAGATGAATGGCAATGATCACCGCGTCTTCTTGTTTCGCCAAATGACGATTGCGACGTTGAAGATAGAATTGAATTTGTGACAGTTGGGCAGAAACAAAGAAGAAAATGGCTGCATATGGTTTTTGAATCTTTGCTTGATCTGTAGTAAAATGAAAGTGCTCTTGCATGGGGATTCTCCTTTCGAATGATGGTTAGCACTTTCATTCTACAGGAGATCCGCAGGCAAGGGCTATTTTTATGCTTACTCGATTTTATCTAGCACCACGGGTTATAGGAATAAAATGGAATTGAATCTAAGGTTGTTAGCTGAAGCCTTCTTTTCGCTCAACAATAGTCAAGCAAATTGGGGCCTTTTTTATTCAGGACATTGTCTATTTATAAATATGGAATCTATCCATGTGCAATAAGAAGGAAATGACATATAATTTAATTGAAAATGATTATCAATATTTATTTTTTGGTGGCAAAGAAAGAAATAACTATACTCCAAACGTTAGTGTGGTAAAAAAGAGATCGACATAGATAAGGTATTCTGTCGCCGTCATACGCCTTAGGTGGCGGAAAGAAAACTATTTATTGTTCTGTCTATCAACAAAAGATACAACAAGTACTAAACTTCACATGATGGACAAGAGGGTCAAAAACTATTCAGCTCACTTTTTGATGTGGATGAATAGTTATACAAAGAAATACAATAACCTAGATATTGGATATACGGCTGAATTTCTATACTTAAATAATTATAAACCGTGTAGAGGTTTATTAATATTGAAAATGTATCGTAATGGTATGCCGTATATTTAGATTAATAATCATTATCATAAAGGATATGTTTTTATAACTATTTGGTAATGATGACCATTTCTGGTTGTTTGGTTTTATGTAAAAATGCTCGACGCAGTTAGCTGGAATCAGCAAAGATGCTGGGAATGCATGCTTCGCTACTTGTCATTCATTGACCCATGGGCAGGAAAGGAGTGAAAAGGATGGATCAATGCGGAATAGCAGGAAAAGTGGCTCTTGTTACCGGCGCTGCCCAAGGAATTGGCGAGGCGGTAATAAGGGCTTTTGTTAAGCAAGGGGTGCTGGTTGTGGCTGTTGACCGAAATGGTGAAAGGTTAGATGCCCTTGTTTCTGAATTGCAGGGACAAGGTTATCGGGTGCAATCGTTTTTGGCTGACGTAACGAATCGCACTCAAGTGGATGAAGTAGTGGAGAAAGTGGAGCAGAGTTTAGGTCCGATCGAGATTTTAGTCAATGTTGCCGGTATTTTGCGGACAGGACCTGTAAGTAGCTTGACGGATCAAGATTGGGAAGAGGTATTCAAGGTTAATGCAACAGGTGTTTTTTATGTGTCTCGTGCTGTGAGCCGGCGTATGATTCCTCGCCGCTCGGGCGCGATTGTAACAGTAAGCTCAAACGCAGCGACGACGCCACGGATGTCAATGGCTGCTTATGCAGCGTCAAAAGCGGCTGCAACGATGTTTACGAAATGCCTTGGTTTAGAGTTGGCTCCTTATCACATTCGCTGCAACGTAGTTTCTCCTGGTTCGACTGAAACCGATATGCAGCGAGCGATGTGGACAGATGACAATGGGGCCAGTAAAGTGATCGCTGGCTCATTGGAGGAATACCGCCTTGGCATTCCTTTAAAAAAGCTGGCGCAGCCTTCAGATATTGCTGATGCGGTTCTATTCCTTGCTTCTGAGAAATCACGCCATATTACACTGCATGATCTCAAAGTAGATGGAGGCGCTACGTTAGATTCATAACATTCCATGGAGGGAACGACGGATGCAAACAAAAGAAATGATTCATGCTACAGCTGAACAGCTGCTTGCTGAATATAAAGCGGGGATCTCTTTTTTTCTAGCTTCGCCGCGGCAAACTCTGTTAGCTCAAGGAATGGTTGCGGTTGTGCCAACGAATGGCTATGAAAATGAAAAAGCACAAATAATAGATCATATCAAACAAGTGTTAAAAAGGGTAAAACAGCAGGGAATCAGTCATTATCCTATGGTGGTGGGCGCCATTCCTTTTGACCATCTGTATCCCGCCCAATTGATGGTGCCTTCAGAGGTGGAATGGGCCGGTCCGCTGTCCTTTGGCCAATGGAAGGAGCCGATTGAACAGCAGGCAGATCGAGAATATAAGGTAACCCCCATTCCATCACCGGAAGGCTATAAGGATGCAGTGGAACAAGGATTGCAGCGCATCAAAGCAGGGGATCTTCGCAAAATCGTTTTATCAAGATCCCTTCAGCTTACTTCAACCCAAAAGGTTGATATTCCGCGACTTTTGCGGCAACTGGCTGTACATAATCCAACAGGCTATACATTTGCTGCGGCCTTGCCAGATCGTGTTGTACGTGCTGATGCAGCGCCCCACGAAATCACCGGGAATCGCACGCTTGTTGGAGCGAGTCCGGAACTGCTCGTTGCCAAATCTGGCATGCAGGTGATCGCGAATCCATTAGCAGGTTCAGCGCCGCGCAGCAGCGATCCAGAAGAAGATCGGCGCCGCGCTCAGGAGCTTCTGTCTTCAGCGAAAAATCGCCATGAGCATGCAGTTGTCATCGAAGCGGTAGCAAATGCGCTCAGACCGTTTTGCAAGACATTGGATGTGCCGGAAGAGCCTTCGCTGATTCATACAGAAACGATGTGGCATTTATCCACGGTTATTCGCGGCGAACTATCTTCATCGTCGATTACTTCGCTTGATTTGGCGTTTGCGCTTCATCCGACCCCAGCGGTTTGCGGCACGCCAACCCCAGTAGCGAAGCGGGCCATTCAAGAGATCGAACCGTTTGAACGCGGCTTTTTTACCGGAATGGTAGGATGGTGCAACGAAGAGGGAGATGGAGAATGGATCGTAACGATTCGTTGTGCCGAAATTGAAGATCATACGCTTCGCTTGTTTGCCGGTGCTGGCGTTGTAGAAGGGTCAAAGCCGGAGGAAGAATTGGCGGAAACATCGGCTAAGTTTCGCACCATGTTGTTAGCGATGGGATTAAATGACGACATTCTTAAGTAAGTACGGAGGGGAAAGCCATGTTAAGCGGATGCGTTGCCTGGCCAAAAGAATTGGCTGATTTTTATCGTAAGGAAGGATGCTGGGCGGGTGAAACGTTCGGCGATATGTTGCGGCAAAGAGCAATGAAGTATGGTGAACGGATTGCCGTTACCTCTCGAAAAAGACAGCTTACATATCAAGAGCTTGATCGGCGAGCGGACCAGCTTGCGGCGGGACTTTATCAAATGGGGATTCGCCCGAAGGATCGCGTGGTTCTTCAATTGCCTAATCAAGTGGAATTTTTTGAAGTATGCTTTGCCTTATTTCGCTTGGGGGCGCTTCCTGTCTTTGCCTTGCCTTCCCATCGATTCAGTGAAATTCGCTATTTTTGCGAGTTTAGCGAAGCGGCCGCCTATATTATTGCTGATCAGCATGCGGGATTTGATTTTCGATCACTTGCCCGGCAGGTAAAGGCAGCTGTTCCAACATTGAAGCATGTCATCGTCACAGGAGAAGCAGAAGAGTTTCTATCATTAGAAGACTTGTTTATCGAGCCGATTGAGCTCCCTATTGTCCGTTCCAGCGACATTGCGTTCTTTCAATTATCGGGCGGCAGCACAGGGTTATCAAAAATGATTCCGCGCACTCATGATGAGTATATTTACAGCCTGCGCATCAGTGCGGAAATTTGCCAGTTAAATCAAGATAGCATCTACCTTGCTGCTCTGCCGATGGCTCATAACTACCCGCTTAGCTCACCAGGAGTGCTAGGAACGTTGTATGCTGGCGGAAGAGTGGTTTTGTCGGAAAGTCCTAGCCCAGATGAGGCGTTTCCGCTGATCCAGCAGGAAAAGGTGACCATTACGGCGCTTGTGCCGCCGCTCGTTTGGATTTGGCTTGATGCCGCCTCTTCCCGGCAATATGATTTATCGAGCTTGCAAGTTTTGCAGGTCGGCGGTGCTAAATTTAGTGCGGAAGTGGCGAAAAGAGTTCAGCCTGTGTTGGGTTGCAAGCTGCAGCAAGTATACGGTATGGCTGAAGGGCTCGTTAATTATACGAGATTAGACGATCCGGAGGAAATTGTGATTCATACGCAAGGAAGGCCGATGTCACCATACGATGAAATCCGCATTGTTGATGAGGAGGATCGCGAAGTGGAACCGGGAGAAGTGGGTGAGCTGTTAACAAGGGGACCTTATACGATCCGCGGCTATTATAAAGCGGAGGCGCATAATGCAAAAGCGTTTACTTCTGATGGATTTTACCGAACGGGTGATTTAGTGCGAATGACTCCGTCCGGCTACTTGGTGGTGGAGGGGCGCGTAAAGGATCAGATTAACCGGGGCGGTGAAAAAATCGCCGCTGAGGAAATGGAAAATCACCTTCTTGCTCATCCTGCGGTACGCGATGTGGCAATTGTCTCCATGCCTGATGAATTTCTTGGCGAACGGTCATGCGCTTTTATTATTCCGCGTGATGCGTCCTTGAAAGCGACGGAATTGAGAGCATTTTTGCGAGAGCGTGGGGTAGCCGCCTTTAAAATACCGGATCGAATTGAGTTTGTTGATTCATTTCCAAAGACGCCTGTTGGAAAAATCAACAAAAGAGAATTGCGCAAAAGGATTACTGAAAAGCTGCAAGCATCTCAAAAGACAATGGTATAACCATAGAGAAAGGAAGTGGTCAGATGGGTATTCCAGCTATTCCAGCTTATCCGATGCCTTTGTTGTCAGAATTGCCGAAAAATAAAGTGTTATGGACACTTGATTCTAAGCGGGCTGTTTTATTGATCCACGATATGCAAAATTATTTTCTTGACGCTTTTACTCCAAACGCTTCTCCTTTAGTGGAGCTTGTAAGCCATATTCAACAGATTAAACAGGAATGCAAAAAGCTAGGAGTGCCTGTCGTTTACTCGGCACAGCCAGGAGGGCAAGCCCCGGAAGAGCGCGGATTGCTTCAAGATTTTTGGGGAAAAGGCATTGCCGACGATCCTTATCAAAAAGGAATTATTGATGATCTAGCGCCGGATGCCGATGATATCGTTCTGACCAAATGGCGGTATAGCGCATTCAAAAAGACGAATCTTTCTAAAATATTAAAAGAACAAGGGAGAGATCAGTTAATCATTTGCGGAGTTTACGCTCATATTGGCTGCTTATTAACAGCTAGCGATGCTTTTATGCAAGATATCCAAGTCTTTTTTGTCGCCGATGCAGTGGCTGATTTTTCGCGTGAACAGCACCAAATGGCGATCCAATATGCGGCCAGCCGTTGCGCATTTACCATGTCTACGCAGCAGCTTCTTGGGGTGTTAAAAAGAGCGCAAAATCCGCTGCCGCTCAGCTTAGAAGATGTGCGGCGTCAGGTAGCCGAGCTTCTGCAAGAGGAAGCGGCTGATCTTTCCGATCAAGAGAATTTAATCGACAGAGGATTGGACTCCATTCGCATTATGAGTTTAGTAGAAAAATGGAGAAGAGCGGGAGCAGAAGTTACCTTTGCGGATCTTGCTGCGCGGCCGACTCTTTCCGATTGGTGGAATTTATTATATTTTCCACGAGAAAAGGTGCTATCTCACCAAGATTCGTAGTAAAGGAGGCCGAATCCATGTCCATGAATCAGCGTCTGCGTTTGCCTTTATCGGGGGCGCAAGCGGGTATTTGGTTTGCTCAACAGCTCGATCCAGCAAATCCTATCTATAATACAGGAGAATACGTTGAAATTCACGGGCCGGTTGATCCGGCTCGCTTTGAACAAGCATTGCGTCATGTGTTGGTCCAAGCAGAATCATTGCACGCTCAATTTGGCGAAGATGAAAATGGGCCATGGCAGATCATTGATCCTTCGCCGGATTTCCCATTTTATTTCATCGACGTGAGCACAGCCGCAAATCCGGAGTCTGAAGCGCTTTTTTGGATGAAAAAAGATCTATCTAAACCGGTAGATTTAAAATGCGATCCGCTTTTTACGGAAGCGTTATTTAAGCTTTCTGATCAGCGCTTTTTCTGGTATCAGCGCATTCATCATATTGCCATCGATGGCTTTGGCTTTTCACTGATTGCCCAAAAAGTAGCGGAGACTTATACGGCGCTTATGAACGATCGAATGATCGCTGCTGATGAAGCCTTTGCCTCATTTCGTGAGGTGATAGAAGAAGAGAAAGTTTATCATGCCTCTGAGCAATATGAGCGTGACCGCCAATTTTGGTTAGAGCGTTTTCGCGATCAGCCTGAAGCCGTAAGCCTTTCTGATCGAGCGGCGCGCGCTTCGCATACGTTTATTCGGAAAACCGTCCATTTATCCGTCGCTCAAACCGAACGGTTGAAACAATCGACTCAATATTGGAAAGCGGGATGGCATGAGCTTTTCCTTGCGGCAACCGCTCTTTATCTTCATCGGTTGACAAGCGCCACCGATGTTATTCTTGGCTTGCCGATGATGAATCGCTTAGGTTCCGTGGCGTTGAATGTGCCGGCTATGGTGATGAATCTGGTTCCGTTTCGTCTGCATCTGCATGCAGATATGAAAATGTCACAGCTATTAAGCGCTGTTCGCCAGGAAATCAAAGAAATCAAGCAGCATCATAAATATCGCCATGAGCAACTGCGCCGCGATTTGAAGCTATTAGGGGAAAATCAACGCCTATTTGGCGTGCAAGTCAATATTATGCCGTTTGACTATGGATTGCATTTTGACGGATATCAAGGAATTACGCATAACCTTTCAGCTGGGCCTGTGGATGATTTGGCGATTAATGTATACGACCGAACAGATGGAAATGGTCTAAGAATTGATTTTGATGCAAATCCGGAGATTTATCAAGCTGATGACCTTGCCATTCATCAATCTAGGTTTTTGCAGATTTTGGAGATGCTCACAGTGTTGCAAGAGGATGTGACAATTGGAAGTGTAGAGCTGCTGCTTGAGCAAGAACGCCGCCAAGTCCTCGAAATATGGAACGAGACGGCACGGCATCATTCAGAAGCAAGTTTTTTACAGTTGTTTGAAAAACAAGCACAGCAACATCCAGAGGCGATGGCGGTCATTTGCGAAAATCAAATGCTTCGTTATCAAGAGCTGAATGAACAAGCCAATCGTTTGGCCCATTTGCTTGTAGAAAAGGGAGCAGGCCCCGAACAGTATGTAGCATTGGCTCTGCCGCGTTCCGCTGATATGGTTATCGCGATGCTAGCGGTGCTAAAAGCAGGTGCAGCCTACCTGCCGATTGATCCTGAATATCCAAAAGAGCGCTTAGCCTTTATGCTTGATGATGCGGAACCGCTTTGCATCATTACAAACTCAGCGACACAACCGAAATTATCGGCGATTTCTCCGCTTTCAATGATTGTGCTTGATCATCCAGAAACCGAAGAGGCAATCAAACGCTATCCTAGCACAAATGTTGAAAATGGGCGCTCTGCTCTTCATCCAGCCTATGTTATTTATACGTCTGGCTCAACAGGAAAGCCAAAAGGAGTGGTTGTGCCATTCCAAAACCTAAATAACTTTTTATTTGCCATGCAAGACAAATTTATGCTCAATGAGCGTGACCGTTGGCTGGCAGTGACAACGATTGCCTTTGATATTGCTGCTTTAGAAATCTTTCTCCCATTAATGAGCGGAGCAAGATTAATCGTAGCGAAAAAAGAAGCCATTCATGATCCGCAAACGCTCGCTGCGCTGATTTCTAATGAAGAGATTACGATCATGCAGGCGACGCCGACACTTTGGCATATGCTTGTGACGTATCATCCAGACAGCATCGCCGGGTTGCGGGTGCTTGTTGGAGGAGAAGCGTTGCCAAGCAGCCTTGCATCGGCTTTGGATCAGCTCGGGTGCGAGATCACGAATTTATACGGACCGACGGAGACAACGATATGGTCCACGATGGCGACTTTGCAGCAGGATGATATTGTCGCTCCTGTGATCGGTAAACCTATTTGGAATACACAAGTGTATGTTTTGGATCGTCATCTGCAGCCCGTTCCTCCTGGGGTAGCTGGTGAACTATATATTGCTGGCGAGGGGGTAGCGAGAGGCTACTTGAAACGGCCGGATTTGACCGCCGAGCGTTTTGTCGCTAATCCATACGGCCCACCAGGAAGCCGCATGTACCGGACAGGGGATCTTGTGCGTTGGCGCAAGGATGGCTCTTTAGATTATATCGGGCGTGTCGATTATCAAGTGAAGCTGCGCGGCTTCCGCATTGAGATCGGTGAAATTGAAGCCATATTAACCAAATATGATGAGGTAGAGCGGGCGGTAGTCGTGGCTCGTGAAGATCAACCAGGCGCTCCGCGATTGGTGGCTTATCTCATTCCTCGCGGTTCAAAAGGCGCGCTTGATCTTGCCGAACTGCGGCTTTATGTCAGCGAAAAGCTGCCAGATTATATGGTCCCATCGGCCTTTATGATTTTAGAGGAATTTCCGCTGACTCCAAACGGAAAAATTGATCGCAAGGCGCTGCCGGTTCCAGATTGGACGGTGACAATGAAGGGACGCAAGCCGCGAACACCGCAAGAAGAAATTTTATGTGAGCTTTTTGCTGAGGTGCTTGATTTGTCGGCAGTGGGCATTGACGATAACTTCTTTGAACTGGGAGGTCATTCGTTGCTGGCCGCGCGCTTAATCAGCCGCATCCGCGATGTGTTGGGCGTGGAGCTGGCGATCGGCAAGCTGTTTGAATCACCGACGGTGGCGAGCCTTGTTCATCATCTAAAGGAAGCGGCGCACGGGAAGCCGCCAGTGAAAGCGTATGCTCATAAAGACGAGATTCCTCTATCATTTGCTCAGCGGCGTTTATGGTTTTTACATCATTTAGAAGGTCCAAGCCCTACGTATAATATACCGGTCGTTGTGCATTTAACAGGCGCGCTTCAAATTGCTGCTTTGCGCCAAGCTTTATATGATGTGGTGGAACGGCATGAAACGTTGCGGACTATTTTCCCGGATCGTTCTGGCACTTCAAGGCAAATCGTTTTGGAACCGCATCAAGCACGTCCGGAGCTGATCGTTCAAGAAATTAGCGAAAATGAGTTATCTCGCGTGCTAAATGAGGCGGTGCGTTATAGCTTTGATTTAGCAAAAGAGCCGCCTATTCGAGCGCAACTGTTTGTGCTTGGAGAGAATCGATATGTACTGCTGCTTTTAATGCACCATATTGCAGCAGACGGCTGGTCGCTCACTCCGCTGACTCGTGACTTGGCTAGCGCTTACCAAGCGCATTGTCAGCAGCAAAAAGTGGATTGGCCACCTTTGCCAGTCACATATGCTGATTATGCTCTTTGGCAGCAGGAATTTTTAGGAAACGAAAACCATCCGGATCATCTCATTGCTAAACAGCTGGATTACTGGAAGCAGACGCTTGCTGATTTACCTGAAGAACTGGAGTGGTCGACTGACTATCCGCGCCCTGCGGAGTCCAGTTATGAAGGAGGAGTGGTCGAATTCAAGCTTGATGCGGAGCTCCATCAACGGCTATTAGCTTTGGCGCGTGAAAATAAAACAAGCTTATTTATGGTGCTCCAAGCGGGCTTTGCCGCTCTTCTCACTCGGTTGGGAGCGGGAACAGATATTCCGATCGGCAGTCCAATCGCAGGAAGAAACGACGATGCACTGGAAGACCTTGTGGGAATGTTTATTAATACGCTTGTGCTGCGTATGGATACATCAGGGAATCCAAGCTTCCGCGAGCTGCTTGCTAGAGTGAAGCAAGTGAATCTATCAGCTTATGAAAATCAAGATCTTCCATTTGAACGATTAGTGGAGGTTTTAAATCCGGTTCGTTCGCGGGCCAAGCACCCACTATTCCAAGTCATGTTTGTATTTCAAAATACACCGGAGCCAAAGTTGGAGTTGCAAGGTCTGGAAAGTCGATTAGAGGTTCGCAGCGTCGGTTCTGCCAAATTTGATTTGACGCTGGAGCTTCGCGAAAACCGGATGGGAGATGGCTCGCCAGCTGGATTAATAGGTTTATTTGAGTATAGCCGAGATTTATTCCAGCAGGAGACCGTTGAACGATTTGCCAAGCGGTTATGTCAGCTTCTTAAAGAAGTGGTGACGAATCCAGAATTGCCGATTGGACAAATTCATATGCTGCTGCCAGAAGAACGCAAGCTCCTTCTAAATCAAGCAGAGCATCGACAGCGGCATCTGTCTGCGGAAACCCTGCCAGCTTTATTTGAAAAACAAGTCCAAAGAGTTCCAGATGCGACAGCCGTTGTTTTTGAAGATCAAAAGCTTAGTTATGCCGAGCTAAATAAAAAAGCGAATCAGCTGGCTCATTTTCTCATCAGTAAAGGAGTGGGCCCAGAAAGAGTAGTCGCTCTTGCGTTGCCGCGTTCATTGGAAATGGTGATCGGCATTTTAGCGGTATTGAAGGCGGGAGGCGCTTACTTGCCTTTAGATCCGAATTATCCTGAAGATCGCATTGCCTATATGATGGAAGATGCGCAGCCGATGTATGTGATTGCCAATCAGCAAATGGCCGTTAAGCTTCCGCATACGCCGAATGTGGAGCATATCGTAGTCGATGCGGAGCATGTTGTGGGGCAAATTGGCCACTATCCGGAAACGAATCCGAATGATGCGGATCGAATCGAAGCTTTATCACCGTATCATATGGCTTATATCATCTATACTTCTGGCTCAACAGGAAAACCAAAAGGCGTGATGATTCCGCATCAAAATGTAGTTCGGCTTTTCCGGTCGACGGAGCATTGGTTCCAATTTTCCGAAAATGATAGTTGGACATTATTCCATTCTTATGCGTTTGACTTTTCCGTTTGGGAGATTTGGGGACCGTTCTTATATGGCGGACGTCTTGTTGTCGTTCCGCACCATGTAAGCCGTTCACCGAAGGAGTTTCTTCAATTACTCGTGGAGCAAAACGTCACGGTTCTTAATCAAACGCCATCCGCTTTTTATCAGCTGATGCAGGCTGATCGGGAAAACAGCGAATGGTCGAAGCAGCTTTCCTTGCGCTTTGTGATTTTTGGTGGAGAAGCATTGGAGTTGAGCCGTTTAGAAGATTGGTATGAGCGGCACCCTGAGAATCAGCCGAAGCTGATTAATATGTACGGTATTACGGAAACGACGGTGCATGTCAGCTATATTGAATTGGATCGAACGATTCTTTCTCTGAAAGGGAACAGCTTAATTGGTTGCAGCATTCCTGATTTAGAGGTGTATGTATTAGATGATCAGCTGCAGCCGGTTCCGCCGGGAGTGATTGGCGAGATGTATGTGGCTGGAGCTGGATTAGCAAGAGGATACTTAGGGCGCCCTGATTTAACCGCTGAACGCTTTATTGCTAATCCATTTGGACCGCCGGGCTCAAGAATGTATCGCACGGGCGATTTAGCAAAATGGCGCGTAGATGGGACTTTGGATTATATTGGTCGAGCCGATCATCAAGTTAAAATTAGAGGCTATCGAATTGAGTTGGGAGAGATTGAGGCGGTTTTAGCAAAACATCCTCAAATTGCCCAAGTAGCCGTTATTGTTCGGGAAGATCAGCCGGGGGATAAACGGCTTGTAGCCTACATTGTGCCTGCAAAGGATGCCGTGTTTGAATCATCCGAGCTGCGGAAATATGTTGCGGCTAGCCTGCCTGATTATATGATTCCATCCGCTTTTGTCATGATCGAAGCTTTGCCGTTAACTCCGAATGGTAAATTGGATCGCAAAGCGTTACCAATGCCTGATTTAGCGATCGAAGTGAATGGGCGCGGGCCGCGAACACCTCAAGAGGAGATGTTATGTGACCTCTTTATGGAGATTCTCCGCTTACCGCGTGTCGGCATTGACGATGGATTCTTTGAACTTGGAGGCCATTCACTCTTGGCCGTTCAGTTAATGAGCCGTATTCGTGAGACGTTTGGAGTCGAGCTGAGCATAGGTGATTTATTTGAAGCTCCTACCGTTGCGGGTCTTGCTGAGAAATTAGAAATGGGAAGCAGTCATAATGCGTTGGATATATTGTTGCCATTGCGAGCTTCTGGTACAGAGCCTCCGCTATTTTGCGTACACCCAGCGGGAGGTCTTAGCTGGTGCTATGCAGGATTGATGACATCGATCGGAACGGAATATCCAATATACGGATTGCAGGCTCGAGGTATTGCGAAAGCTGAGAGATTGCCAGAGACATTAGATGAGATGGCTGCTGATTATATTGAGCAAATGAAGGCTGTTCAGCCTAAAGGACCATATTACTTATTAGGATGGTCGCTAGGCGGAAATGTCGTGCATGCGATGGCGACACAGCTGCAGCAGCAAGGAGACGAGATTGCACTTCTAGTGATGTTAGACGCATACCCTAGCCACTTTTTACCGATTGCTAAGGCACCGGATGAGCAAGAGGCCTTGATTGCATTGCTTGCTTTAGGAGGATATGATCCGGATAACATGGATGGGAAGCCGTTGAATTTGGAGAATACGATTGAGATGCTTCGGGGTGACGGTAGTGCGCTAGCTAGCTTAGAAGAGTCCACCATCTTCAATCTTAAAAACACGTATGTAAATTCTGTCCGTATTTTAAGTGAATATATGCCACGGCGCTATAAGGGAGATCTCCTATTCTTCCGCTCAACCATTATTCCGGAATGGTTTGATCCAATCGAGCCGGAGGCATGGCTACCATACATCGATGGCCGAATCATTCAATATGATATCGAATGCCGCCATAAGGATATGTGCCAGCCTGGGCCATTGGCTGAAATTGGCCGCGTTCTTGCTGATCAATTAAGAAATAAAGTGATTTCATTCCAATGAATGGAGGGAGAGGTATAAAATGACCAACCCTTTTGAAAATCAAGATGGGACCTATGTTGTCTTAATCAATGAGGAAGGCCAGTACTCGCTCTGGCCGTCCTCCATTGCGGTTCCTTCCGGTTGGAAAATTGTGTTTTCAGAAAATACACGTGCCGCTTGCCACGATTATATTCATACACACTGGACGGACATGAGGCCTAACAGTTTGCGAGAAATCAAAAAATAAAATAGATCATCCGCCTAGACCGTGGATCAAGTTCAGTAGCTTCAACACTTGTCGTAGAGCAGTGGCTTCTGTGGACTCTTCCACCTACACCTGATGAATAGGTTAAATAAAAACTTAACGACTTTAACTTGGCAATGAACGGTGCCAAATCGGAGTTGAGCAGGAAAGGATCAAGCCCTTAGAACACCTGCTTAACTCTTCTTTTATTTTCCACACGATCAAGCAAAACGGAAATGAGAGAGGAGAATGGTTGCCGTGGTGGAATGGGAAATAGCGAATTCAGTTCCTCATTTAACGAAGCATGCGTGCCAGGTTTGGCTCGCTAACATCCGCGATCTACAATCGTGGCATATTCGATTGCTGAATGCGGAGGAAAAGGAAAGAGTACAATCATTTCGGAAGGGGCAAGATCGAGCTCGTTTTATGATCGGTTGTGTATTAAGTCGCTTTGTATTAGCGGCGCAGCTCAATATGGCTCCGCATGAAGTGCCGATTGATCGCACTTGCTCGGCTTGTCGTAAGGCTCATGGCCGTCCGCAGCTGCCTGACCGTTCATTGCAATGGTCGATTTCTCATTCCGGTGAGAGAGTTCTCGTTGCTTTTACAGCTGGCATCCCCGTTGGTGTCGACATTGAGTGGATGGATGACTCTCACGCTTTAGATGTAAGGCAAATGGCCAATGAAGTGCTAGCAGAGGAAGAAAAATATCATGTGCTTCAAGCATCGCCTCAGGAGCAAAAGAGGGCTTTTTATACATATTGGACAAGGAAAGAAGCGATATTGAAAGCAACGGGCAAGGGATTGCAAATTTCTCCATTGCATGTGATCGTATCTGCGCCTCATCAAACCCCACGGTTACTTTATTTGAAAGATGACCCTGATTGCCTAAACCGTGCAACGATGTATCCGTTAGAGATTGATAACGGTTATGTGGCCTCATTAGCTTTGCTGGATAAAGCGAGCCAAAAAATAGAACGATATGATTCTGGAAGGTTGCTGAGGGAAGGGTTTGGCTGGAAAGATGAGTATAATAAATAAAGATGTGAATGATTGAGAAGGGATGGATAAGGCTGTTCTCAACAGGAGAACAGCCTTGTTTTTTTGCCGTGTGTCTGCGTGTTCCTGATCTTCGTGTGTTGAAAACACCCTATTCTCTTTCTTTTCAGATGCTATCTATATCAAATAGTTGAACTTGAATGGGAGTATATTGTGAAAAAGGGAATGATTTGATATAATTATTATAATAATGATAATCATTATCAAACGCTAAATAACAATGAATGGTCAAAGCTCGAATAAAATCGCTCTTTTTCATGTATAGATGCAGAAGCAAGAAGGAGGGAGAAAGATCATGGTCCAATCTGAAATGATCAAGCAAGAGGCCGATGAGTTTGCTTGGGATTGCTCGTTTTTTAGAATGCGGGAGATGCAGTTTATCAAAGAAGAAGGCGATTGGCGGATCGAACAGCAGCTTACAACTTCTCATGTACTGATGATCGTTAAAGGTGGACAAGGACATTTTATGTTAAATAGTCACAGGTATCGACTGCGGCAGAATACCGCTTATATGTGCTCCCCTGGTGATACATATGGAATTGAAATAGAAGCAAGAAGTAAAATGTTCTTGTTTAAGTTTGACGTGTTTCAACGGAAAGGTTCAGGATATGAGTGCCTATCCGATCACGGGGAATGCTTCTTTCCGTTACAGGGGGAAATCCCTGTGTTTCCTGCGGATCGGCTGATCTCGTTATGTGATGAAATTTATGATCATTGGCGAAGCGAGGATGAGCTGGAACGGTTTCGCTGCCAGCTTGCTTTCCAAGAGCTGTTTTATTATATCATGAAGCATCGTTCGCCTTTTCCTAAAGAATCACGAACATCGCTAGAGGAAGCTAAAAACTATATGGAACGTTATTTTTATGAGAATTTGACGATTGAGCAATTAGCAAGGATATCCAATATTAGTCCTAAATATTTTGTAGATTTGTTCAAAAAAACGTATGGAATGAGCGCAATGGATTATTTAACAGAGCTTCGGCTGAATAAGGCAAAGCGTCTGATGGCGCAATCCGACGCTAAACTGCGTGATATCGCCCATCAGGTTGGTTATCATGATGAATTTTACTTTAGCCGTAAATTTAAAAAGAAGGTAGGGGTTACGCCGACCGCTTATATGAAAAGCCGCCGGCGAAAAATTGCTGCTTATACGTCTCCGATTACCGGCCAATTGCTTGCATTAAAGATTATTCCTTATGCGGCGCCGCTTCATCCGAAATGGACGGCATATTATTACAAAATGTACCGTGACGATATTTCTGTCCCTCTCAGTGCTTATCGCAAAAACCAAGATTGGGAATCGAAAGTTGAGGCTCTGTCCCATGAGCGGCCGGATGTGATTATTAGCACAGACGATCTTGAAAAGATGGAGAAGGCGAGGCTTGAACAGATTGCTCCTATTTTTTATGTTCCGTGGACTGAGAAAAACTGGCGGGAGCAGCTGATGCTGACGGCTGAATTTTTAGGAGAAGAGAAGGAAGCAGAGAACTGGCTTCAAATGTATGATCGAAAGGTGAAGTTTGCTAGACAACAGCTAAAGCGAGAAGTAGGAGAGGACACATTTTTGGTCGTGCGAATCTCGAAGCAGCATTTATATGCTCATTGTAATCGTGGCATGTCAGAGGTGTTTTATCAGGATTTGCAAATGAATGCCGCGTATCCTAAGAGCGGTGTTTACAACGAGCCTATTGTGCTCGATCAGCTTGCTCAAATAGATGCGGATCATTTGTTACTATTAATTAGGCAGGAAGAAGAAACGTTAGCTTTTTGGAATCAATTGCAATATTCATTTCCATGGCAAGAACTGAAAGCGGTTCGCCATCATCAAGTATATGTGCTTCCTTCCGATCCGTGGGTGGAGTACTCGGCATATGCCCACGATCGAATTATTGATGAATCGTTAAAGTTTTTTTCTGGAATTTGTCCAAAATGAATTTCGGATACTGTCCATGTTCAGGGTGGAAGATCTAAATTATAATCATAAATGATAATCGTTATCACATAGAGGGTGAGGGGAGGACTTAAGAGAGACATGAAGAGAAACTATCTTTATCTAGGTCTGATAGCTCTACTTATTTTAGTATTGAGCGCTTGCGGCGCGAAAGAATCATCAGCGCCTGAAAAATCGGGGGATCGCTCGAATAAAAAACAAGAAACACAAGCATATCTAAATGAAAAACATACGATTCATTATCTTGGAAAAGATTACACAGTTCCAGTCAAAACGGATAAAATCGTTATCACTGGAAGCATGGAAACCATGGAAGATGCGCTTGTGTTAGGAGTAAAGCCGCTTGGGGGCATTACGGTTGGCGGCAAGTTCCCAGAAATGTTTAAGGACATTACAGGCTCTACTGTCTCTATCGGTGAGAAAGCGCAGCCTAATATTGAGGAAATCTTAAAATTAAAACCAGACGTTATTTTCTCGACGACAAAATTCCCGCCAGATGTTGCGCAAAAACTGGAAAAAATAACAACAACGATCCCGATTTCTCACATCTCAACAGATTGGGAAGCGAATTTGCGTGTGTTGGCAGAAGTTACTGGAACACGAGACAAAGCTGATGAAGTATTAAACCAATATAAAAAAGACTTGGAAGAAGCGAAAGCGAAGCTGGGAGACAAGCTAAAAGATAAAAAGGTCGTGGCGGTTCGCATTCGCAGCGGAAATATTATGATCTATCCGCCAGATGTATTTTTCAATCCTTCGCTATATACGGATTTAGGACTGACCGTACCTCAAGAAATTCAAAATGCGAAAGCTCAGGAAATGATTTCTTTAGAGAAATTTAGCGAAATGAATCCTGACTATATTTTTGTGCAATTCTCAGAAGATGAAAATAAAAACAATCCTAAAGCACTTGAAGAGCTGCAAAACAATCCAATTTGGAAAAGCATCAATGCTGTGAAAAATGATAAAGTGTTCGTCAACGTTGTCGACCCGCTTGCACAAGGCGGCACAGCGTGGAGCAAAATCAATTTCTTGAAAGCAGCTGTGGAGAAGCTCGGCAACGAATAATACAAGGCAGGTAGCGTCAATATGCAATTAAGAATTTCTCCGTCAGCTTTGATTTTATGGATTTCACCGATTGTGGCAGTGTTTATCATTATCGCATCTATTTTGTATGGGGCCAAAAATATAGATGCGTGGACTGTTTGGAAAGCGATAGTTGATTTTGATCCGAATAATGTGAATCATCAAATTGTCAGGCATTCCAGACTGCCAAGAGTGATCGGTGCTCTTTTGATTGGTGCATTCCTTGCGATTTCAGGAACGATTATGCAAGGGATGACAAGGAACTATTTAGCGTCTCCCTCCATTATGGGGGTTTCAGATGGTTCGGTTTTTGCGATTACACTTTGCATGATTATTCAGCCGGGCGCCTCTTCGCTTGAGATGATCATGTACTCGTTGGTTGGTTCAGCTGTTGCCGTAGGCTTCGTGTTCTGGATGGCCTCCGTCCTGCCCAATGGAATGTCGCCTGTTCGAATGGCGATTATTGGAACGATTATCGGAACATTTTTGAGCAGCATATCAGCCGCTCTCTCTTCTTATTTTCAAGTTTCACAGGATGTGAGCTTTTGGTACAATGCCCGGCTGCATCAAATGGATCCTCATTTAATTAAATTGGCAGTGCCCTTTGCCATTGTTGGCCTTGCTATTGCCATCATAATCTCTAAATCGATTACTATTTTGTCGTTAGGAGAGGAAATATCGGTCAGCTTAGGTCAGAAAACGATGGTGATCAAGGCCTTGGCGATCGCCAGCGTGGTTATCTTGACAGGCATTTCTGTTGCTTTGGTTGGCAATATCGGTTTCGTTGGTTTGATTATTCCTCATATGACGAGGTTTTTAGTGGGGGTTGATTATCGCCGAATTATTCCTTGTGCCGGTGCTCTTGGGGCGATCTTTTTGGCGCTTTCCGATATTTTAAGCCGATTTTTGAATTATCCGTTTGAAACACCGATCGGGGTCGTTACATCTTTGATTGGTGTGCCTTTCTTCCTCTATTTAATTTATACGAGAGGGGGAGGAAAGGATGCTTAATCCTTCAGCCAAGCGCTATTGGTTAGTGTTATTTAGTAATATTGTCATTATATTGTTGGCCATTTATATTAGTCTAACAAATGGAATATTTGATATAACCGTTCAAGATGTCTTAAAAACACTACTGCGAATTGATCCGGTTCCGGAGCATGATTTGGTGATTTTGGATTTCCGTCTGCCGCGTATTGTCATTGCTGCGTTGGTTGGTTTTGGCTTGGGAATTGCCGGAGCGACCATCCAAGGAATTAGCCGGAATGGTTTGGCTGATCCAGGAATTTTGGGCATTAATGCTGGAGCTGGAGCCATGATCGTCATTTTTATGCTTTTCTTTGGAGGGCGCATGACAGTGGAAAGCGATTGGTTATCAATTTTAGCGATGCCGCTGTTTGGATGGGTCGGCGGATTGGGTGCCGCCCTGCTGATTTATCTATTTGCTCGACAGAATGGCCATTTAGATACGCAGCGCCTCATTCTTGTAGGAATTGCCGGAGGGTCTGGTTTTGGGGCTCTATCCTTATATTTATCGTTAAAGATGAATCCACAGGATTTTGAAATGGCGACGGTATGGCTGGCGGGAAGCATTTGGAACGCAAATTGGAAATATATTGTTGCCATGTTGCCGTGGATCATTCTGCTGGTGCCGATTATTATAAGCAAAGCTTATATTCTCGATTTGTTCCAATTGGGGGAAAATAGTGCAAAAAGCTTAGGGGTTTCTACTGAAAAGGAAAAAAATATATTGCTACTGACGAGTATTGGTATTGTCAGTGCGTGCGTGTCTGTGTCTGGAAACATCGGCTTTGTTGGTTTGATTGCTCCCCATATCGCCAAGCGTCTCGTCGGGATTTATCATCAGCGCGTCATCCCTATTAGCGGAACGATTGGCATGTTGCTAGTAGTGGTTTCAGACTTTATTGCTAAAACGGTTTTTGCACCTGTCGAACTGTCTGTCGGAATTGTCATCGCCATCATTGGCATTCCTTACTTCGTGTACTTGTTATTTAAAACAAAAGTGTAAGCGAACAGGGGACATCTCGAAAACTGAAAAATGGAGGGTTGCTTATGGAGCTGAGCCAATTGCTGCGAGATCGCCGTTCCGTTCATATATTTGAAGATCGTCCTGTATCACCTGAGCTTGTAATGGAGCTGCTTGATACAGCTGTTTGGGCTCCTAATCACCGTCTGACTCAGCCTTGGCGGTTTATTTTAACATATGGAGAAGGCCGTAGAAAAATTGCTGATGCCGTGCGGACAATGAAAGAAAACAAAGAAGCGGACCCATTGAAAAGAAAGGAAATCGGCCAAAAATTTTACGATAAAATCATGTCTATTCCGATGATTTTAACGGTGTTGATGAGGGAGGACCCTAATTTGGTTGTTAGAGAAGAAGATTATGCAGCAACGAGTTGTGTGATCCATAATTTTAGTCTGCTCGCATGGGAAAAAGGGATCGGCATGGTGTGGGAGACATATGGATGGCTGCATGATCCTATTTTTCGGAAAGCGATGGGAATTCAGCCCGGAGAGAAAGCCGTTGGCAATCTCCATATCGGCTATCCTGCAAAGATTCCACCCGCTCGATCGCGTATTCCAGCTTCGCAATTAACGACTATTTCTAATCAGGCATAAGGTTGAGGTTTGTTCTATGTTAAAGGAAAGCTATATTGGGATGATATTTCCAATTGAAGGTTAGAGAGAGGGGGGAGAAAGTCCCTAATATGCAAAAGGAGTTAGCCAATATCGAATTGTCTATGTTAAAAATGGAGGGGATAAGGTTGGATTCTAAAGAAAGAGAGTTATTTTCTTCAATTATTCATCCGTCAAGCATTAGTGAGTTCACCATTCCACGAACGAAGCAGTTTGTGATGTATTCTCGCTGTGGGAATCGTGAATATCGGATTTTTGTTGCTCAACCTTATGCGGATCCGCCTCCTTCGGGATTTCCGGTGATTTATGTACTTGATGCCAATGTGGTATTTGGCACGATGGTGGAAGCAATGCGCGTGCAGGCAGAACGTCCTGATCGCACAGGAGTTATTCCGACAGTGATAGTCGGTATTGGTTATCCAACAGAAAGGGCATTTTCGCCTGCCCGCTTTTACGATTTTACCATGTCTGTTCCGGAAAGCGAATTACCTGATCGTCCAGATGGAAAGGCATGGCCGGAAATGGGAGGAGCAGCAACTTTTTTGGAATTTATTGAAACTGAACTGAAGCCTAAAATAGAGCAAGAATTGCCAATCGATCGGAAGAGGCAAGCCATTTTTGGCCATTCTCTCGGTGGTCTCTTTGCTCTGCAGGTGCTTTTTACGAAGCCGACTGCTTTCAAAACGTACATTGCTGGAAGTCCTTCTATTCATTGGAGTAAACAACTATTGCTTGAAGCGGAACAACGCTTTGTTGCTCGCATCAAACAAGAAGCACTCAACGTTAACGTACTTTTGGCGGCTGGAGAGTTAGAAAGAAGCCACAAAAGCCGGATTAACGTTCATGCTGAAGAACTGGCAGAGCGTCTTTCCAATTTAGTTGAATTTGGATTGTATGTAGAATTTTATGAGTTTATTGGAGAAGGGCATATTTCAGTTTTACCAGCCCTTGCTAGTCGAGCTTTACGATTTGCATCAAAAAATAGCATGTAATAAATTTCTTTGCTATTAGTCTGTGCGAATTGTTCATATAGCTCGTACAGCTAACATGTTAGAAAGATTTAATTTTTTTAATGGAAATGTATTATTTCTGTTTTATGTCGCAAGATGAGCGTTGATATTTCTATGCATTTTTTATAAATAAACAAAATAAAATGGGAGGAAATCCAAATGAAACGTTTATTTCTACAAACATTATTATTTTGTACCTCATTGCTATTTTTGTCGTCTATAAGTCCTGTGGCCGCAACGGGTTCCTTTTCTGATGTGAATTCTAGTCATTGGGCTTATGATGAAATAAATTATTTGGTCAACAAAAAAATTATCAATGAAAAAAACAAGAATTTCTTTCCCAATCTCGACATGAAAAGAATAGAAGCTGCCGAAATGTTAGTAAAGGCGTTAGGACTAGATACAAAAAACCGTCCAAATCCTAATTTTAAAGATATTAAACCTGGGGATTATGGATATGAGTATGTTGCTACACTTGCAGATGAGGGCATCATGGTGGGTAACAATGGTTATTTCAAACCTCGTGATACATTAACAAGGGGGCAAATGGCAAAAATTATTGCTGAATCTTATCATTTAGATTATGTGTTTGGTTCGGAATTTGATGATATTGATAAAGATAGTTGGCTATACGATTATGTTTCTTGCCTTGTTGATAACTATATTACAACAGGATATCCAGATAATAAATATCGTCCAAGCCATCCTGTGAAGCGTTCGCAGTTTTCCGTAGTCTTAGCAAGATTATTAGATGACTCATTTAAACAGACTATATTGTTTAAACCTATTAGTAATAATTGGAAAGAAGATGGGAGCTTAGTTATTACAGTAGAAATAAAAAATAACTTACCTTATCCTGTTGAGGTCAATGATTCACTTATAGTGGTAACCAACAGTGATGAATGGATTGCTCGCGAATTTTTTGAATTTGAGCCAAATGAGCTTTATTTAAAAGCCAAACAATCGAAACAATTAGATCTTATTTTCTCACCTTATAATTTTTATGATGCTTCAATCAATTCATCAACTAATTTAGCTAATATTGCTTTTTATGCCCAGACAACTATCTCGAAAAAATAAATCAGTATTAAGTAGACTTTTTTGTTAGTTGTTTTAGAAGAATTCGAGTATTTATAACTAATTCATTGATATTATAAAATGTTCTAAATATTTTATGTTTACAGATGAAAACAAAAGGATTATTTATAATTAATTATTATGGCGAAAGGGAGTGCGCTAATGGAAATATGGAAGTGGCTTCATCGTAGTTTCATTGTTCTACTTATTACGCTTTTAGCTATTGGTGGAGGACAAGCAATAGTCGAGGCAGCCACCAGCAAGACGATTAAAATTAAATATCTTGGGAAGACGTATACTGTTCCTATGCCAGTGGAAAGAATTGTGATAACCGGAAGCATGGAAACGATGGAAGATGCCCTTGTCCTAGATGTGAAGCCTATTGGGGGCATCACGATTGGTGGGAAGTTTCCAAGTATGTTCAAAAAAATTACAGGTTCTACGGTATCCATTGGTGAAAAAACTCAGCCGAATATGGAGACCATCGTCAAACTAAAACCAGATGTTATTTTAGCTTCGACCAAATTCCCGAAAGATGTGTTGAATAAATTGCAAAAAATCGCCCTCACAATTCCAGTTTCCCACATCTCGACAGATTGGGAAGCCAACTTACGGTTGCTAGCTACATTAACGGGAAAGAAACAGCAGGCAGAGAACATCATCAAAAGCTACAAAGCTGAACTGACGACGGCTAAGAAAAAGTTAGGTACTAAGCTGAAAGGGAAAAAAGTAGTTGCGATCCGAATTAGAAATGGCAACATTATGATTTATAATAAAGATGTGTTTTTCAATCCTACGCTGTATAGAGATTTAGGATTGATGGTGCCAAATGAGATTAAAAAGGCGAAATCTCAGGAAGTGATGTCTCTTGAGAAATTCAGCGCCATGAACCCTGATTATATCTTTGTCCAATTCTCGACAGAAGAGAACAAAAATAATACTGATGCATTGAAGCAACTGCAAAAAAATCCAATTTGGAAAAGTATAGAAGCTGTGAAAAATAAAAAAGTGTTCGTCAATGTTGTTGATCCACTTGCACAGGGAGGAACAGCGTGGAGTAAAACAAAATTTCTGAAAATCTCCGTGAAGTTACTGAGTAGTAAATAAATTGTAAGTTAAAGCCCGTTAATGTGAAGATCAGAATTTTTAGTTATAAACTTTGGTTTTTATCAATCACGATGGTGATTAGTCACCATCGTGATTCTTTTCACGATATATGTTCAATATTTTATATCTGCTAATTCACATCCTAGTGGTAATATACTACTTGTTAATGCGATTGGTACTCATATTCACCATGCCTTGTTATTGCGATTGTTTTTTTGTCAGTTTCCTAATCTCGGTTAATAAGCAAATCATGCGATATCTCTGTCTTGCCTAAAAGAAGCAAGAAAAAATGACAAAAAACCCATAAGAAAGCTACCTGTTGCGCTCGATTGTTTCTCCAAAGATATACAATTGTCATGACTGCAATGGACATGATACAAGAAAACCCTCCAATTAGCATGTCCATCACCTCTTCTTCTATCGGCAAATGCTTATGTATAAATGGGGCTGACCCAAAAGTCCGCTAAAAAGCGGACTTTTGGGAGTTGGTTTTCATATTTTGTAAAATAAGAGAGGGATTTACCTCTCATTTTTCTATTTCTTAAGCCTCTAAGGATCGTTGTTTGTCCT
>NZ_JAHZOF010000014.1:0-49660 GCF_019553625.1 Anoxybacillus sp. ST70 | reverse complement strand
CCGCTCGACTTGCATGTATTAGGCACGCCGCCAGCGTTCGTCCTGAGCCAGGATCAAACTCTCCATAGAAAAGTTATCCTTAGCTTCTGTACGCTTTTCGCTTCGTTCAGTTTTCAAGGAACATCTTATCGCTTTTGAAGCGACCTTTTTAATATAACATTTACGTTTTTTCTTGTCAACACTTTTTTATTTTTTACTTTTTCGTGTTATCTTCAACACGGACGATTAGTAATATATCATATTTGATTATCTTTTAGCAATATATTTTTTCTCTTTTTTAAAAAAAGTCCCGATCATCTCGGGACTTTCGCGATTACTTATGGCGCATTTGAGGGAACAACAACACATCGCGAATCGATGGTGAGTTCGTTAACAACATAACGAGGCGATCAATACCAATTCCTAATCCACCTGTTGGTGGCATACCGTACTCTAGCGCTTCGATAAAATCTTCGTCCATCTCATGCGCTTCGTCATTTCCTTGTTCTTTTTCTTTTAATTGCGCTTCAAATCGTTCACGTTGATCGATTGGATCATTTAATTCTGTAAATGCATTTGCATGCTCACGTGCAACGATAAATAATTCAAAGCGATCTGTAAAGCGAGGGTCTTCTGGGTTTTTCTTCGCTAAAGGCGAAATTTCAACCGGATGACCGTAAATAAATGTTGGTTGAATAAGGTGTTGTTCTACCTTTTGTTCGAAAAATTCGTTTACAATATGACCAAATGTCATATGCGGAGCTACTTCTACTCCATGCTCTTTCGCTAGTTGACGAGCTTCTTCATCGCTCATATGCTTCCAAAAGTCAACACCAACGTATTCTTTAATCGCATCAACCATATGAAGTCGTTTCCAAGAAGGTGTTAAATCTACTTCATATTCTCCATATTGAATTTTTGTAGTTCCAAGCACTTCTTGAGCAATATGCGCGATCATATCTTCTGTTAATTTCATAATATCTGTGTAATCAGCATAAGCTTCATACAATTCAAGCATTGTAAACTCTGGATTATGGCGTGTTGAAATGCCTTCGTTTCGGAATACACGACCAATTTCATATACTTTTTCTAGCCCACCAACAATTAAACGTTTTAAATGCAACTCGATTGCAATGCGCATATACAACGTCATATCTAAAGCATTATGGTGCGTAATAAACGGACGAGCAGCAGCCCCTCCAGCAATCGAATGCATCATCGGCGTTTCTACTTCCAAATACCCTCTTTGATCTAAGTAACGACGCATAGACTGAATGATTAAGCTGCGTGTAATAAATGTTTTTTTGCTTTCTGGATTCATAATTAAATCGAGGTAACGTTGGCGATAACGTTGCTCAATATCTTTAAGCCCATGATACTTTTCAGGAAGTGGACGCAATGATTTTGTCAACATTTCATATGCATGCACTTTGATAGAAAGTTCGCCCACTTTTGTCTTAAATACTGTTCCTTGGACACCAACAATATCCCCTAAATCTGACGTATCAAAAATTTCATACTGTTCTTCGCCAACATCGTCTTTGCGTACATAAATTTGAATTTGCCCCGTCAAATCTTGAATATGTGCAAATCCAGCTTTTCCTTTGCCGCGCTTTGTCATAATGCGACCGGCTACAGAAACATGAATTTGTTTCTCCTCAAGTTCTTCTTTCGATAAATGACCGTATAGCGCAAACAACTCTTCAGCTTTATGTGTGCGCTCGAATCGTTTCCCGAATGGATCAATTCCTTTTTCACGTAATTTATGTAACTTTTCACGACGAACTAATAGCTGATCATTTAATTCTTCATGTGACATACGAAAGTTCACTCCAATGACCTTTTATTTTTTTAAAACATACTGCCAGTATGAACTGACAGTATGTTTTACACTTCCATCACGACATCACTTTCTTTTGCCTCAACTTCTTCGACAAAATTCATCAGTAACGCCACAAGCTCATTGCGCGTCTGACATTCGTTAATCGCGTTACGCACTTTCGCGTTTCCACGAATACCTTTTAAGTACCATGCAGCATGTTTGCGCATCTCTTTCACAGCAATATGCTCATTTTTCAAAGCGATCAAACGTTCTAAATGCAAAATGCATACTTCGATTTTTTCACGTACTGATGGTTCCGGAATGAGCTCACCTGTTTCCAAATAACGAACTGTGCGATAAATCATCCAAGGATTACCAAGGGCAGCTCGACCAATCATCACTCCGTCAACACCTGTTTGCTCTAACATTCGTTTAGCATCTTGAGGAGTCTGGACATCACCGTTTCCAATAACAGGGATACGAACCACTTCTTTTACTTGCTTAATGACGTTCCAATCGGCTTTCCCTTCATACATTTGCACGCGTGTTCGCCCATGAACAGCCACAGCTTGTCCCCCTGCCCGTTCTACCGCCTGAGCATTTTCAACAGCATAAATGTGATGTTCATCCCAACCAATCCGCATTTTTACCGTTACAGGCTTTTCTACGGCATCAACAACTGCTGCCACCATATCATAAATTTTATTTGGATCTAATAGCCATTTTGCCCCCGCATCGCATTTTGTAATTTTCGGGACAGGGCATCCCATGTTAATATCAATAATGTCCGCATTTGTATGCTTATCTACATATTTAGCTGCTTGTACAAGTGTTTCTTTTTCTCCACCAAAAATTTGCAAGCTCAATGGTTTTTCACGCTCATCAATATAGAGCATTCCCATTGTTTTTGGATTATTAAATAAAATCGCTTTATCGCTAACCATCTCTGCACAAACAAGCCCTGCACCAAACTCTTTTACAGTTAGGCGAAAAGCTGAATTACATACGCCTGCCATCGGAGCAAGCACAACAGGATTATTAATTTGTACATTTCCGATCTTGAACATTAAACTCCCTCCTTTCTTGCTAACATAAATTGTTCCTCCACCGTTTGGCGACTTTTCCATATACGAACACCTTGATCCGATAACTGTTCAACGTACGAACGTAAAGGACGTTGAACGGAAGGAATAATTAACGATTCATCTATTTCAAACAACGGGATTAATACAAACGCCCGTTCATACATACGCGGATGCGGAATGATAAGTTGTTCTGTTTCAATATTTTCGTGATTATATAGCAAAATGTCAAGGTCTAACGTTCGTGGCCCCCAATGAACTTCTCGTTTTCGACCAAACTGTTTTTCAATGTCCATCGTTGCTTCTAACAAAGCAAATGGAGATAGCGACGTAGCAACCTTTACAACCATATTTAAAAAACAAGCTTGTTCGACATATCCAACCGGATCTGTTTCATAAACGGAAGATGTCGCTAAAACAGAAATACATGGGTGGTTATTTAAAGCCGTGACCGCTCTACGTAAATAATCAAAACGATCTCCTATATTTGAGCCTAATGCAATATAAGCAATATGTTCCATTTGTTAACGCCCTCTCGTAATTTCAACCGCCACATACGCATAGTGACCTTTAATAGGTGGGTTTGGCTTCGTCACCTTGACAGTACAAGATGAGATTGTTGCATAAGCAGATAAAATTTGCTCAGCAATGTGTTCTGCTACTGCTTCGATCAATTGAAATGGCTTCCCTTCGACAATACTTTGACATATGTCATATATATGTGCATAGTTAACCGTTTCATTTAAATCGTCGGTGACGCCTGCTTTTCTTAAATTTGTTTCAATGATGACATCAACATAAAAGCGTTGACCGAGCTTATTTTCTTCAGGAAATACCCCGTGATAACCGTAAAACCCCATTTGCTGAACGTAAATTTTATCGCTCATACTCCCACCCTCTCCCGATCATCGCATCCATCATTTTAGCCATTCTAGCGATCGGTAAAACGTCATGTACGCGAACGATATGCACTCCTTTGGCGATACCGAGGCAAACTGTTGCTCCTGTTCCTTCTACTCGTTCATGAACGGGTAAATCAAGCACATGTCCGATAAATGACTTTCGCGATGTCCCTAACAAAATAGGGTAACCGAGAACAGAAAACTCGTCCAATCGACGCATTACTTCTAAATTATGCTCTACTGTTTTAGCAAAACCAATACCTGGATCGATAATAATTTGCTCGTCCGTCACACCCGCTTGCTTTACAAGATGTATACTCTCTTTTAAATCATTGATCATATCTGAAATAAAATCTTTATAATGGCGATCGTGACGATTATGCATTAACACAATCGGAACACCGTAATTAGCCGCTACTTTAGCCATGTTCGGATCGGCTTTCGCTCCCCAAACATCGTTAATCATCGTTGCTCCTGCTTCAATGGCTTGTTTTGCGACTTCTGCTTTATACGTATCGATAGAGATTGGTACATCTACTGCTTTAGCGACTGCTTCTACAATTGGAATGACGCGACGCAACTCTTCTTCAAGCGGTACTTTTTCAGCCCCAGGGCGAGTTGATTCGCCCCCGATATCAATGATGTGCGCTCCCTCAGCTACGAGTTGTTTTGCACGTTCAACCGCCTGCTCTACGTGATTGAACTTCCCACCATCAGAAAAAGAATCAGGCGTTGCATTTAAAATGCCCATAATGACCGTTTGTTTTCTTAAATCTAACTTATGCTTTCCGCAATAAATGACATCAATCAATTGACGTACCCATCCTTTCTGTCGTACCTTGTCCATAAACGCGTTGTAAACGATGCGTATGCACGTTGGAGACGTTTTGTTATTTCCCCACATTTCCCGGGATATATATTCTCATCTAGCCGACAAACCGGCACAACTTCTTGAATGGAATTTGTTAAAAAGATTTCATCTGCGTTTTTCAGCTGTTGCAAGGAATAAAACCCTTCTTCGACATGAATGCCCCATGAGTGCAGTAAATCGATCACAAACATTCGAGTCACACCGTTTAAAATCCCTGTTTGTACGGAAGGGGTGTACACAACACCATCTTTCACCCAAAAAATGTTAGAAACAATTCCTTCTGCTACAAATCCTTCTTCTGTAAGGAAAATACCTTCTACGTTCGGATGATGACCAATTTCTCTTTTACCTAAAATATTATTTAAATAGTGATGCGATTTTAACCGAACGCCCCCTTCTGGCGTATTTCGTCTCACTTGTAAAGTTTGACATGCTTTCTCTTCCGCAAAGTTTGGAATACGTTTCATATACATAATGATTGTCGGATGTGTGTACTGTTCCACCTGTAGCCCCACATCGCCGATTCCAGCTGAGACGTTTAAACGAACATACGCATCGCGATAACCGTTTGCCTCTAACAATTGGGAAAGAATATGCAAAACATCATTTCGAGTGATAGAACATGAAATGTTGAGCATATCAAGTCCGTTATGAAGACGAACTAAATGATCATCAAGCAAAAATGGGTGTCCATCATATACGCGGAATGTTTCAAACACCCCGAGCCCATACATAAATCCATGATCAAACGATGAAATACGAGCATCTTCATTTTTTACGATTTGTCCATTTACGTAAACGAACATACGACATCACTTTCGTCTGTATAATGTAATAAAATTTTTAAGCATTTCTAAACCGTATTCCGTCATGATCGACTCAGGATGAAACTGCACCCCTTCAATTGGCAATGTTTTATGGCGAATGGCCATAATTTCCCCTTCTTCTGTCCACGCGGAAATGTCAAAGCAATCGGGCAATGTTTCTCTTTTTACAATTAGCGAATGATAACGCGTAGCAGTAAACGGATTCGGAATTTGAGTAAAAATCGTCTTTCCATCATGAAAAATCGGTGATGTTTTACCATGCATTAAACGTTCCGCCCGAACAACCTCCCCACCAAACACTTGCGCAATCGACTGATGCCCAAGACATACACCAAAAATCGGGATCTTCCCTGCAAAATATTGAATCGCCTCCATGCTGATGCCTGCTTCATTCGGACTGCACGGACCAGGGGAAATCATTAAAAAATGTGGTTGAAGTTGTTCAATTTGAGCAATCGTTACTTCATCGTTTCGTTTAACGATCAATTCTTCCCCTAATTGCCCTAAATATTGGACTAAGTTATACGTAAACGAATCATAATTATCAATCATTAAAATCATTTTGCTCACCTCATGCTTAATTGTACATACTCTTCTTCGCTCAGCTCTTTGGCTTTCCATAAAGCAAATGCTTTCTTTAAACATTCTTTATATTCATGTTCTGGTTGAGAATCAATAACGATTCCTGCCCCCGCCTGTACATAGGCAAGACCATCTTTCGCAATCATCGTTCGAATCGCAATGTTTAACTCCATATCGCCATTAAATCCGATCCAACCAATGGAACCTGTGTAAACACCACGTCGAACAGGCTCTAGCTCTTCGATAATTTCCATTGTTCGTACTTTCGGAGCCCCTGTAATCGTTCCACCTGGAAACACAGCGGATATCACATCGAACGCGTCTTTCCCTTCTTCAAGTCGTCCAGAAACATGTGAGACGAGATGCATTACGTGAGAATATTTTTCAATCACCATAAACTCGTCTACATGTACCGTCCCATATGCACATACACGTCCAAGATCGTTCCGTTCTAGGTCAACAAGCATTAAATGTTCCGCTCGCTCTTTTTCGTTTGCTAATAATGACTGCGCAATTTGTTCATCTTCTTGAATTGTTTTACCACGTGAACGCGTTCCTGCAATCGGACGTGTACTTACATACTCCCCCTTCTTTTTCACAAGTAACTCTGGGGAACCGCTTACGAGTTGAAATTCAGGAAAATGCATATATGCCATGTATGGTGATGGATTTAATGTACGTAATTTTTCATACACCGCAAACGGATGAGTAAGTAACCGTTTCGACTGTCGCACAGACAAGTTCACTTGAAAAACATCGCCTTGCGCAATATACGCACGCACTTTTTCGACAGCTTCCATAAACTGCTCTTCGCTCATTGATACCGTTTCTTCCTTCTCATAGTTCGGAATAAACGGACGAGAAGCATCGGCCAAGTCCGTTGTCCATAATTGCTCGTATCGTGCAAGACGTTCGTGCGCTTTCTGCTCTTCTCCGTCTACATAGTGAGTAATGAAATAAAGGGATGATTCAAAGTGATCATATACAAACACATCGTCAAATACGAGGAAATACAAATCGGGCATATTTAAATCGTCACGTGCGATCGAAGGAAGCTTTTCAATATACCGCGCACAATCGTAACTGATGTATCCAATCGCTCCGCCTTGAAAGTCTGGGCCTTCCTCTAATTTTTCTATCTTCCATTGATTAAACCATTTTTTTAATGATTGCAATATATTCCCTTCAAACGTCTCTGTGCGATGTTTCTGCCACACTGTCAACTTGTCATCTTTCCCAATGACAACCGCAAATGGTTGTAAACCGATAATACTGTATCGACCGTCCCGTCCACTCTCAAGCAAAACATGATGCAACTGTTTTCGTGACAATGCTTTATATTGAGAAAACCAATCACGTTGTGCGTATGTGATTTTTTTCATCATCGGTCGTCGCTTTTGCTGGGTCACAGATGTCCACTCCTCTCCATCAGTCCATACGCTTATTGTACAACGAACATATAGAAACAATCACGAAAAAAAATTCGGCAAGGACATTCTTGCCGAATTATTCTTCAAACTGATATAGTGGTGTGCTCAAATAACGTTCACCGTTACTTGGAATAATTGCTAACACTTTCTTTCCTTTCCCTAATTTTTTCGCCACTTGCAACGCTACATGAATCGCTGCACCAGATGAAATGCCTCCTAAAATGCCTTCTTGGCGAGCAGCTAGACGAGCGGCTGCAAATGCTTCCTCCGTCTTTACAGTGACGACTTCATCGTAAATGGATGTATTTAAAATATCTGGGACGAATCCCGCACCGATTCCTTGTATTTTATGCGGACCTGGTTTTCCACCTGAAAGCACAGGAGAGTCAGCTGGTTCAACCGCATAAATTTTAATGTTTGGATATGCTTGACGCAACACTTCTCCAGCTCCTGTAATCGTTCCACCCGTTCCAATTCCGGCTACAAACGCATCTAATTGATCGCCCATTTGCTCAACGATTTCTTTTCCTGTCGTTAAACGATGCACTTCTGGATTTGCTTCGTTTTTAAATTGTTGCGGCATAAAATAACCGTGCTCTTGTGCAAGCTGCTCTGCTTTTTGAATAGCCCCTCGCATTCCTTCGCTTCCTGGGGTTAATACAAGCTCTGCCCCATAAGCACGAAGTAAGTTACGGCGCTCTAAACTCATCGTATCAGGCATAACGAAAATGGCTTTATATCCTTTTGCGGCAGCAACCATTGCTAAACCAATTCCCGTATTTCCGCTTGTCGGTTCAATGATTGTATCCCCAGGCTGAATTTTTCCGGCTTTTTCTGCTGCTTCAATCATCGCAAGCGCAATCCGGTCTTTTACGCTGCTTCCTGGATTCATAAACTCTAACTTCACATATACATCTGCACTATCTTCGTCAACGATGCGATTTAACTTCACTACCGGTGTTTGACCAATTAACTCTGTAATGGATTGTACTACACGCGCCATTTCATCCACCTCTAATCCCGAGTATTTTTATAGAATTTGTAACCAATTTATCAGTTATTTTCGAAATTGTCAATCATTTATTTTTGTTTTGCTAATTTTTTTAACTCCTCAAGATCTTCGGCCGAAAATGTGTACGTTTCATTACAAAAATGACAAGAGGCTTCCGCTTTCCCTTCCTCATCAATCATTTGTTGAATTTCTTCCGCTCCTAAGCTAATGATCGCATCTGCTACTCGTTCACGTGAACAACGACAAACAAATGATACAGGCATCGTTTCGAGAATTTTTACATTTTGTTCCCCACCAAGCAATTCATATAAAATTTGTTCCGGCGTTAAACCACTTTCAATCATTTTTGAGATCGGCGGAATAGTAGCTAAATTTTTTTCAATGTCGGCAATTGTTTTTTCTTCTGTACCCGGCATAAGTTGTAAAATAAAACCACCCGCCGCTAATATCGTATCATCCGGATTCACTAACACACCAACCCCAACGGATGATGGAGTTTGTTCAGAGGAAACGAAATAGTATGTAAAGTCTTCACCAAGTTCTCCAGATACGAGCGGAACTTGTCCTGTAAAATAATCGCGTAACCCTAAGTCTTTCACAACTGTTAATGTTCCATTTGTCCCAACTGCTCGAGCGACATCGAGCTTCCCATTCGCATTCAATTCAAAATGAACATGTGGATTGGATACGTAACCGCGCACATGTCCTTTGGCGTTACTATCAACAAGAATATGCCCAATAGGTCCGCCACCTTCAATTTTAATTGTAATTTGGCTATCTCCTTTTAACATCGCTCCCATCATCACGCCCGCTGTCATCGCACGACCTAATGCTGCAGACGCTGTCGGCCATGTTTTATGTCGCCGCTGCGCCTCCCGAACGGTTTCTGTTGTTCGTACGGCATACGCTCTCACTTGCCCATCGTATGCCAACGCTTTTACTAAATAATCTGCCATTGCTGTCACTCACCTTTCTTGTTTCGCTCATATAACAATTGCAATCCTTTTAACGTTAAAAACGGATCGACGATATCAATCACATTCGATTCATGGGCAATTAATGAAGCTAACCCACCTGTTGCAATTACTTTTGGAGGAATAGTGCTTTTTTCTTTCATCCGTGACACAATTCCTTCTACTTGTCCAACATATCCGTATAAAATACCTGCCTGCATCGCACTTACTGTATTTTTCCCAATAATATCGTCTGGACGGGCAATCTCAATGCGTGGAAGTTTAGCAGCACGAGAATAAAGCGCTTCCGTAGAAATCGTAATACCTGGCGCAATAGCTCCTCCCATATATTGTTTATGCTCGTTAATATAACAGTATGTTGTTGCGGTACCGAAATCAACAATAATGAGCGGTGCCCCGTACAAATGAATGCCTGCTACAGCATTGACAATTCGGTCTGCTCCGACTTCTTTTGGATTGTCATACTTAATGTTCAGCCCTGTTTTAATGCCTGGACCGACAATGAGCGGCTTAATATGAAAGTATTTTGTACACATTCGCTCTAACGCAAACATAATTGGTGGAACAACGGAAGAAATAATGATGCCGTCAATATCAGAAAAATGCAATCCGACATCTTGCAATAACATTTTCACGATCATCCCATACTCATCTTCTGTTTTGCTTCGGCTCGTTTCAATGCGCCAGTGAAACTTCAGTTCATCTCCGTCATATACACCTAGTACGGTATTTGTGTTTCCAACGTCTAATACAAAAATCATCGCTCATCCCCACTTTTCCACAATTTGTTCTTTTTTTCATCATACCATAAGCGGACGGTAAAAAAAGATGCCTCTATAAAAAGAGACACCTTTATTCTTCTTTTTTCGTTTGAATATTTACTTTTACCTCATCTTGTTGATTGCCATTTCGATTCGGTAACGTACCGTGCTCAAACAAATGCTTAATTTGTTCCGCATCAAGCGTTTCAACTTCAAGCAACGTATTCGCAATAAGCTCTAGTTTATCGCGATTTTCCGTTAATACGCGTTTCGCTTTTTCATAACATTCTTTAATAATGCGCTGCATCTCAAGATCGATTTCGTATGCGATTTGATCGCTATAATTTTGCTCGTTATGCAAATCACGACCTAAAAACACTTGACCGTGAGATTGACCAAACTGCATCGGTCCAAGCTTATCGCTCATACCGAACTCCGTAACCATGCGACGAGCGATGCTTGTGGCACGTTGGAAGTCGTTATGTGCTCCTGTACTCACTTCACCAAATACGATTTCCTCCGCAACGCGTCCGCCGAGAAGACCTGTAATTTTATCAAGCAATTCTGGTTTTGTCATAAAATAACGGTCTTCTTTTGGTAACATGACCGCATAGCCGCCTGCTTGACCGCGCGGTACGATCGTTACTTTATGTACCATTTCTGCATCAGCAAGCACCATGCCAATGACTGTATGACCTGCTTCGTGATAAGCGACGATTTTTCGTTCTTTTTCAGAAATGACGCGACTTTTCTTAGCAGGACCAGCAATGACGCGATCCGTTGCTTCATCAATATCGCTCATATCAATTTTTTTCTTGTTGCGCCGAGCTGCAACAAGCGCAGCCTCATTTAATAAATTTTCTAAATCTGCACCAGAAAAACCAGGTGTACGCATCGCGATCGCTTTTAAGTCAACAGATTCATCAAGTGGCTTGTTGCGCGCGTGCACACGAAGAACGGCTTCACGTCCTTTCACATCTGGACGATCAACGGTGATTTGACGGTCAAAACGACCCGGACGTAAAAGGGCAGGGTCTAAAATGTCTGGACGGTTTGTTGCAGCGATAATGATAATTCCTTCATTTCCGCTAAATCCATCCATTTCAACGAGCAATTGGTTTAATGTTTGCTCCCGTTCATCATGTCCTCCACCTAAGCCGGCACCGCGTTGACGCCCGACCGCATCAATCTCGTCAATGAAAATGATACAAGGAGCGTTTTTCTTCGCTGTTTCAAATAAATCACGCACACGCGAAGCACCGACACCGACAAACATTTCAACGAAATCTGAACCGCTAATAGAGAAAAACGGAACACCTGCTTCTCCAGCAACAGCTCTTGCCAATAATGTTTTCCCTGTTCCAGGCGGTCCGACGAGAAGAACCCCTTTTGGAATGCGAGCACCAAGCTCGACAAACTTGCGAGGATCTTTTAAAAACTCAACAATTTCAACAAGTTCTTGCTTTTCTTCATCCGCACCGGCAACGTCTTTAAAGCGCACGCGCTTCTTATCTTCGTTATACAATTTCGCACGGCTTTTGCCAAAATTCATCACTCGGCTGCCGCCGCCTTGCGCTTGATTTAATAAAAAGAAGAACAAAATAAAAATGATGATAAACGGAATAATGGACGTAAAAAACGTCACCCATCCGCTCGTTTCATCAGCAGGCAACACTTCTACTTTCGCCTGCTTTGCCGCCTCATCGATTCGCTGAAGCACTTGTGGGCTGTTTGCGACATATGTTGTAAAAAACTGCCCTTCAGCGTAAGTTTTTAATTGCCCGCGAATCTCATAAACGCCTCGTTCTGGCTTCAACGAGACATACTTTACATCACCATTTTCTAGATGGGTAATGAACGCATCGTACGTCATCCGTTCCGCCCGTTGATTGCCGCCATTCAAAAAGCTGACAACGCCAATGACGACAAGGAAAATAAGTAAGTAAAAGATTGTATTACGGAAAATGCGGTTCATCTCCTACCTCCTCCCACACTTAAAACACGCTATAGTCAATAGTATCATAGAAAAACGTTCCAAAACAAACGATGTGCATGAAAAAATTATTTGCTATATACTTCTGGCTTTAACACACCGATGTACGGAAGATTTCGGTATTTCTCACAATAGTCTAACCCATAACCGACAACGAATTCATCTGGAACGATAAAACCGACATAATCCGCTTCAATATTTGCTTTTCGACCAGATGGTTTATCGAGCAAAGTCACGATTTTAATCGATTTCGCTTTACGATAACGGAATAAATCTGCTAAATAACTTAGCGTTAAACCGCTATCAATAATGTCTTCAATGATGAGCACGTCGCGGCCTTCAACTGATGTGTTTAAGTCTTTCAAAATTTTCACTTCTCCAGAAGACACTGTCGCGTTTCCATAACTTGATACATCCATAAAATCAATTTCTAAATATGTATCTATATGCTTAATTAAGTCTGCCATAAACGGCATAGCACCTTTTAGTACACCAACCGCAAGCGGAAAGCGACCTTCATATTCTTTCGTCAATAATGCTCCTAACTCTTTTACTTTTTGTTGAATTTGTTCCTCAGTAATTAAAATTTTTTCCATATCTTGATGCATACCCATATTCTTTCCTCCTACCATCATTTATTGCTTTTTATAGTGTAATACAATATAGCGATTTTTTGTAATATTTGTTGCTGTATAAATCGATTTTTTCACACCAGGAATCCATATGATGTTCCCATTTGCATCTTCAACAATTGGCCATTGTTCCCGTTCGTTCGCTGGGATTTTTTCGTCAATAAAAATGCGGGACACTTTTTTCGGATGTTCCATTCCTTTTACTTTCATGCGATCTCCGCGCTTTCTCGTTCGCACCCGAAGCGGCAAAGCTAATTGATCAACATCAATCACTACATGCTCATCGTCTTCAATGACGGGATAACGATCAACAAACTGACTAGTGAGTTGACATCCGTTCGGCAATCGGAGCGTATCAGGAACTTGGAGAAGAAATTCATATCCATTCGTTTGTTCCTGTTGAAACGTAAATATACATACCTCGTATTGACGAATGAGCTTTAATCCATTTGGAAAATGAAGCATACCCGAAGGATGTTGTCGTTTTAAAAAAAGTAGCGCTTGGTTTATATGTATAGAAGATAACGACGATGGAACATTCCCATAAAGATAGTTTAATATTAGTTGAATCCCTCGCCTTTGTAAAGGTTTTGGCATGCGCATAAACAAAGGGATAGCGATACGAACACATCCTTCTCGTTGGTCGAGAATATTTTTCAATTTTTCTTTCGTTAATTGCTCTAAAAATGCTTCATCTTCGCTTATCATCTCACTAAATTGTTGCACATGTTCATGAGCATGACTGTTTTCACTTTTTAAAAAAGGGAGAACGTAACGGCGAAAACGATTGCGCGTATAATCATCTTTTTCATTGCTCGGGTCGTGACGAGCACGTAAACCATTCTTTTGACAATACTGTTCAATTTGCTGTCGATCAATGCATAAGAAAGGACGAATAATATATCCGTTTCCAAATGGACGCTTGATTGGTATGCCTGCATATCCTTTCGATGTGCTTCCGCGCACAAGTCGCATAAGCACCGTTTCCATCTGATCATCCCCGTGATGAGCTAAAGCAATACAATGCGCTTTGTACTTACGCATCACTTGTTCAAAAAAGGCGTAGCGGCAATCACGAGCTGCTTCTTGTACCCCTTTTCCCGTTTGCTCCATATATAATTGGACGTTCAACTGTTTAGCCTCACATATAATACTACGTTGATCGCAAAAATGTTTCACAAAATGCATATCTTCTTCCGACTGTTTTCCTCGTAACATATGATCAACGTGTGCCACAACGATTCGAATGTCATATCGCTCTCGTTCGCTCCATAAAAAATGGAGCAATGCTAACGAATCCGGACCGCCCGATACACCAACAACGACGGTCGTATGACGCTCGAGCAATTGATGTTTTTCAATAAATTGGTGTACAACTTCTAACATACGCTCCCTCTTAACAACGTCGTTTTTTACAATCGTACCATATCTCATTCCTTATACTCAAAACGAACGCAGAAAAAAATTAAAGAATTTGAACATACAAATAAACGACATACATAAATAAGACGCAAACAAACAAAAACATCGTCTCTACCCAACGAAATTTTTTCTTTTCTTTTACGCGCACTACTCTCTCTTCTCGTTTTTTTTCTTTCTGCATAGACGGTTGTTGTATACATTGCAATAGCTCTTTTCTCATTTCATAAGCGCAAGTATACTTTCCATCGAGTGCACGCCATAATATTTTTTCATATGTTTTTAAATATGGATGGGAAGAAATCATGAGACGCAACTGCTCTCGTCCATTTTCTTTTCTTTCGAATCTCTTTGGATAGCACATATTGATCATAATCATCGCCACGGCAAACAAATCATACGATGGCTCTGCTTTCCTTGTTCCCATCCCCCAATACCCTCGATCAAAAAACTCTGTAAATTCTTTAATTGCTCTCCCACGAATCGTCGTACCACCCACATCAATTAACCGCACTTTTGGAACCTTCCCGGAAACAATTAAATTTTCCGGCTTTAAATCTCCAAACACCCATCCTTTTTCATGTAACTGATGCAAATCGCCTAGCAGCTGCAACATAATCACAACGATCCAGTCTTTTCCACGCTTTTGAATAAAAGTTAATAAGTCATCTCCTTCAATATACTCCATCACATAAAATGAATAAAATTTTTTTTCTTGCGGATAAAACCAATCATCTACATCTAATAAACAAGGTCCGAGGGCGACTCCCTGGACCTCTGAAAATCGTTTCAGTACATTTACTTCTGACATCATAGCTGTTGCTTCATTGCTTATTTTTAGCGCTACAAACGTTCGTCCTTCTTTCGCTAAATAAACAACCCCGTTGGCTCCTTTACCGAGCTGCTTAATAATTTCATAGCGACGTTTATGCCACTTTCCTTGTATGACCGTTCCTGTTCGGATATTACATAGATTGTTCGATGTATACATCGTCATCACCATCGTGAGTAAATAAACTTTTTAATGAACGTCTTTTTTGGAATTGTTGTAGCGCCTCGCGAATAGCTGGACCGGTCGGTGTAATTCCCCCAGATGTTAGCTTCGGAAATATACTTGAAATCGACTCCATTTTCGGCGTCCAATCTAAAATGCGGTCTACCTCTCCTTTTTTCCCGGGAAATACAAAAACAGAAAATTCATTATTTCCCAAACGAGCATTTAAACTAATTGATAAATCTAACAATGCTTCTTTCACAGTTTGCAACTTCGTCTTCATACTTCCGCTTGTATCTACTAATATTAAAACTTGTAAATTGACCGTTTCCCCTAATTCTTCGACAACTTCCATTACTTCTCCCCTTTTTTCTGGCGGAAGCTGCTCGATCGAAGCTTGTGATCCTAAAATTTGTTTCAACTCTCGATTAATAACCCCTTGCAACGTCTGTGTCATCGCTTTTCTCGTTACCATCTGTACCGTCTGTGACAATTGTTTAGCATACACAACTTGACTAATTCCACCACCTGACTGAGCAATGCCTTCAATTTCACGCAACCCTTGCTCATCAATGATGTCTTGATCAAGAACACCAATCACATTTACTGTAATTCCTTGCTCTTTCGCTAATGCTGCCATAGCAATTGGATCTTCACCGTGATTTGAACAACCATCTGTAATTAATAAAATTTGACGTAACGTCCCTTTCCGCATACGTTTATCCCCTCCGAAAAAGTAGTATACTCCCATCATCGACGTTCAGAGGGGATTTTATACCTTTATTTCATATATTGATATGCCGGAATGACCGCCCATTTCGGTGTATTATGCTTAATGCGCGCAACAACAATTGTCATATCATCTTCAATTTCTCCACCATTGACACGAATGACTTCTTCTAACAGCAATTCTGATACTTCTTGCGGATCATTCGTTTTTAATTCTTTAATTTTCCGTTTCATCCATACATCATGATTTTCAATGTGCGACACGCCATCTAAAATGCCGTCGCTCATCATAATAAGCAAATCGCCTGCTTTTAATTGTTCTTCAATCATTTCAAACTCTACTCCTGTAATAATGCCAATTGGCAAATTGCTCGATTCGATTTTCATCACGTTGTTTCCGCGTTTAATAAAGCTTGGCGAAGAACCGACTTTCAAAAATTTTGTTGTCGCATTTTGCAAATCGACAATGGCCAAATCTAGCGTCGAAAAAATTTCTTCTGTCGTCCGTAAAGCTAAAATGGAATTAATGGATTTAATCGCAATTCGTTCTTCAATTCCTGATTGTAAAATTTTTTGTAACAGCTTGAGCGTCTCTTTACTTTCATAATGCGCTCGTTCACCATTCCCCATTCCGTCGCTAATAGCTAACGCATATTTCCCTCCGCCAATCTCCATCATTGCATAGCTGTCGCCTGAAATGAATCCGCCTCCTTTTGCGACATACGCAACACCTGTGTCAATGACAAACGCTTTCGAAGAACTAAACGCAACCCGACAATCCCCATTCGGATATACAGAACAATCTTCTTTTTTTACAATGATCGTCTCACCTAAAATATCAGATAACATTGGTGCAATAAGCTTTTCGCACTCCCCTCTTCCATCGCAATACGGAACGACCATCTCAATGTCAACGCTTCCTTTATCTAAACTATAAATTTCAACATCGTTTACATCGATCCCAAACTGTTGAAGGGCATGTAAAATTTGTTCTTCCTGCACATAATAATTTTCACGTTCTTTTTGGATCTCTTTCGCAAAGTCTTCCATGACTTGCGATACACCTAATAACTGTTCTGCGACAAGTCTTCTGCTCTCTTTCATTTGTTGCTTTAATTTTTTATTCGCTTTATAAAACGAGACGTCTTTTTCAATAATTTGAACGACTTTATTCGCTTTCACACAATGTTTGTTCCATTCGCGTAACAACTTCGTATTCGTCATTTGATCATTTTCGCCTGCTTCTTGCATAATCTTTTTCATGTAATCATATGTTTTATCAAAGTGGGTGATCCAACATTGGTCTTTCTTAAAACACGTTTGACATGTTTTCGCGGCAACATCGCTTAAAAAGTAATCAATTTCACGTTCTTCCTCTTCCTCATGCGTAAGCACACCGTATGACGAGAAACTTTTCGATAACGCTTGAAACACATGAGAAAATTGTTCAACTCGTTGAGCTGTAACATCGCGAATTTTTCTTACATATTGTTGTTGCTCATTTGTATACTCAACCGTTCCCGGCACATATTTCGCCATTTTGCTCGTTAGCGATTGCGGAGTGATCATGAAAAGAAAAACCGCAAATAACGATTCGACAACATTTGGGATCATGTCTGCTATCCCTTGGCTATAAAGGGCAATGAGCAATGTTGCAACGACGAGACCAAATGAAACACCTAGCTTTCTTCCCTCCTTCAATAGCCCACCGAGCAATCCAGCGAAAGCTAGTAAGCTCATTTGGTATAAATTCGATACGTTCGCTAAGCTTAAAATGAGCCCTGTGACGACCCCGACAGTTGAACCAACAGTCGCACCGGCGACAAAAGCGAACAAAAGCAATAAATAGCGCGCCGCCACATGTTCTAACGAAAGATCGTAAATCGACCAACCGACCATTCCTGTCAGCATGGAAGAAATAAGAATGACAAAAGAAATGACTTCTTCTGGCTTTAACGTTTGTTTATATTTTTGATGGTCAAATAGCGGAACGCTTTGTAAAAAAATGAGCGTTAAAATGAAGGCAAGAGCAGCTTCAATAAACATCGTCATTCCTTCGTATATCGTCCATCCATCATTCCACGTATAAATCATGACTGTTTTCGCAAAGACAGATGCGAAAAAGACGACAACCGGCAATCTTTTCGGTGGAGCATCAATCCAATAAAACAAGCGATAAAAAACGAGAAACATAACGATCGAAGCAACAATAAATAAAGAGGTGGAAAAGGAAACGGTCAACGCTCCCGCAAATAAAGCAATAAACACAAAGCCTAACTTATCGCGACGAAGTAAATAAATTGCCGCAAAAAAAGGTAAGGCAAACGGAGTCATTTTCGTTAAAATGAGGGCTCGTCCAAGCAAAAAGCCAATGACTAAAAACAAAAATCCTTGCTGAAATAACAAATGGCTTAGACGAACCGTAAACCGTTGAAACCATTGTGAAACTGTTGTTCTTGTCTCACTTAAAGGTACTTCCGCCATTTGATTGACTAACTTCCGTTCTAATCTCTCCATATTCATCCTCTCCCTTTTTTCCATATATTCGTCTATTACTCTGTATTATACAGACTGAATTATCAAAATTTTGTCAAAAAAAGAAGATGAATCATATAAATCTTTCGACGGAATCCCACAAAAAACGGCTTACATAAACAAAAAAACACCAATTTCGTGACGAAATTGGTGTTTTTTTTTGATGACCCGTACGGGATTCGAACCCGTGTTACCGCCGTGAAAGGGCGGTGTCTTAACCACTTGACCAACGGGCCACTATATCATTTGGTAGCGGCGGAGGGAATCGAACCCCCGACCTTACGGGTATGAACCGTACGCTCTAGCCAGCTGAGCTACGCCGCCATGCAACGACATTCATTATAATAACACGTTCCTTAAACAAAGTCAATAGTTTTTTTCACTATGAAATTCAAACGAAAAAGCATCCACTCATGAAATGGATGCTTATATAAACTGCCTCATGTCTCATTCGGCAGCAAGTTAACCGCGTCGAGCACCACGACCTCCTCGTTTCGATTCAGTATGGCGTTTAAGGGATGCTAAGCGATCTTCACTTTCTTTTAAGAAACGGCTAATTTTCTGCTCAAAACTTTCTTTTGAAGCGCGATCATTGCCTTTATTGCGCGGACGTGAAGCTTGTTCTTTTGCCTTTTTGATCGATAAGCCAATCTTTCCATCTTTCTCAACATTAATGACACGAACTTCGACAACATCGCCTACTTTAAGATGCTCGTTAATGTCTTTTACATAGCTGTCAGCTACTTCACTAATGTGCACTAAGCCTGTCGCGCCTTCTGGTAACTCAACAAACGCTCCGAATTTTGTAATGCCCGTTACTTTTCCCTGTAACTTGCTGCCTACTTCAATTGACATAAAAAAAGTGCTCCTCCTTAAAATCTGAAAAATCGTTTCTTTCATTATACATAATGAAAAAAACAAGTGTCAATAAGCCTTATGCCTATCTCTCTTACTCATCAGGAGTGATGAAAATAATTTCTCCTTCTTTCGACAAAAAATATTGTTTTCGCGCCAATTCGGCAATATATTTATCGTCATTTAATTTTTTGATCTCTTCTTTTAACCTTTTTTCATCTTTTTGTAACGTGCGCAACTTTTCCTCTAGTTGCTCTTTCGTTTTTATTTGTTGGTCAATTGCAGAAGATTGTGTCATCATCGTATATAAAAACAGCGAAGAAGCGGCTAACGCCATCGTTGCCACAAGGCTAAAGCGAATAACGATTTTTTTGCGACGTCGCGCCTTTTTATGTTCTTGTTTTTCTTGTTGAATAACATACGACGTTTGAATTTTTTTGACTTTGCTTTTTTGTGGGGCGCCCATGTTTTTCACCGCTCCTTCTTCATTACCCTTTTTTTCTAAATATATTCGTGATTTTGATGAGAAACCCTTTTCCAATATGAAAGAAACGTCCAAGCGCTGCTTGAAAGCGAAGCGGGGTTTTTCGCCAAATGAAATGTCCAATCCATATAAATGGTTGTAATAAAAAGCGGATACATACATATATGACTTTATATAAAATTTTACCAATAGATAAAACAAAATGACAAGTAGCGATCAATAAAAAAACAAAAAAACGGTAAAGAAGTCGGAGTGGAAATACGATGATGTAATAAAATAAACGCATAAGAAAACGATATAACGTCACAACGATGCGAATAATCTGTTGCAACAAGCGAACATACATATTTTGAAACAACGCTTGGTAAGCAGCGTACCCACATAAAATAGCTAAAAAAATGTACAAGCGAATTTGCCCATTATTCACGAGCAATAACGTGTAAAATACATATAGCGCTTGTACGATCCAAAAAAGAATATCTGCAATCCATACGATCAGCCGATGACGTTCGGAACGATGGAATATATGTGCGTATGTATCAAAAGATGCACCGATGACAATTCCTGTTCCAATCATCGCAAGCAAAGTCGTAAATTGCACATGTAAACTCATTTAAACAACTTGCTAAAGAATCCTTTAGCTTTCTCCGTATGATGTTCGTCCAAGTAAACGATTTCGAAAATTTTCCCCTTAATTGACACAATTCCTTTATCTACGTCTAAGTTTTTCATTTGCAAATTTTGTCCTTTAATAGACAAAAAACCCATAACCGTTTCTAACAAAAATTCTTCATTATCAAAGCTTTCGACTTGCTTCACACCCGTAATGTCTAACGTGCGGCGACCGCGCATCACAATGTCATGTTCTTGAATCGGTCCTTTATTTCCGATATTTTGCGTCATCATTGTCTCCCCCTCACAACGATCGTTTGTACAAGTGTATGAGGGGGAAAAATGGTTTAGAACAAGCTATTCCACTCGCTCTTCTTTTACGATTTCATATAAGGCGCTCGCTTCTTCTTTTTTCGCATGTTCTTGTAAGTCGACCACCTTCACTGTCACATGTTTTTGACCAAATTGAATCATAATTTCATCGCCTATTTTTACTGTTGAACTTGCTTTCGCCTGTTGACCGTTAATAAATACACGTCCTTGTTCAGCTACTTCTTTCGCTAATGTTCTTCTTTTAATAAGTCGGGAAACTTTTAAAAACTTATCGAGTCGCATATTATAACCCCTCCCTTTTTGCTTCTTCCCATATTTCATCTAGCTGGTCTAGCGAATATGATCTCCAATCTTTCCCGCTTTGTTTTACTTTTTGTTCAATGTATTGAAAGCGACGGTGAAACTTTTCGTTCGCCATTGCTAACGCTTCTTCAGGATTGACCTTATAATATCGACATACGTTAATAAGCGCAAACAATAAATCACCAAACTCCATTTTTAATTTTTGTTCATCCATGCGATTGGCTTCTTGTTTCACTTCATTCATTTCTTCTTCCACTTTACGCCACATCGACTCTACTTCCGACCAATCGAAACCGACTTCCGCTGCCTTTTTTTGATATTCGTATGCTCGCAAAGTTCCTGGTAACGCTTTAGCCACATCGTCAAGCAATGAATGAGGCGCACTTTGTTTTTCTGCCTGCTTTATCGCTTGCCAATTACGCACAACCTCTTCAGCATGCTCGACATGAGCATCCCCAAATACGTGTGGATGACGACGAATCATTTTTTCTGTAATGACCCGAATGACATCATCAATCGAGAATATTCCTTCATCTTCTCCAATTTGAGCATGAAGCATGACTTGTAACAATACGTCACCTAATTCTTCAATCATGTTTTCATCGTCTTGCTGATCAATGGCATCAAGAAGCTCATATGCTTCTTCAAGCAAATATTTTTTCAGCGACTCGTGCGTCTGTTTTCGATCCCAAGGACAACCGTTTGGCCCACGCAATGTCGCAATGACACGTCGTAAAGTAATAAAATCGTGATACAACAGTTCATCCGTTTCTACTTTCGGCACATAGACGCTCGTCAAATTGCTAACGGTCATCGCCCGATCAAGCTCGTACAGTGGAACTTTTTCGATGCGCTCTTGTTTACTTCCTGCTGCATAAACGATAAAAACCGGATAATCGTGCGGTAATTTTTCTAATAAAGCTAGTTTGACATCGGATGCAATAAACGAATCATATACTTGGCAAAAAATGATATGATTTCGCAATTGAATTTCGTCCGATTGAAATGAAGTCGCATCAATCAATTGAAACCCTTCAATCGGATCGAGACGAACTGCGGCAAATAACGCATCAAGAAAGCTTTGTCCTCCTTCAATGCGAACGGATATATGATCTCGTTTTTCAAGCAATAACTTTACTGTGCGCTCAGCAACAAGTGGGTGTCCCGGCACAGCATATACGATATCCCCTTTTTTTGCTTCTTCACATAAATAAGCAACAATATGTTCATACACTTGTTCAAATTGATCATATTTTTCATATATATCGTCAAATGATTGAGCGTGTATTCCTTCTGCCTCTAATTGTGCAACAACAGGATGATCTTTTGTTCTCAAAAAGAGGCGCTCCGCTTGTTTTAACGTACGGTACACACCTAAAGACAACTGATCGATATCTCCTGCTCCGAGGCCGACAATTGTAATTGTACCCATGACTATCCAGCCTTTCTTTGTTTGATGTTTGTTAAATAACGACCAAATGGAATAGAAAGCAATTCGCTATCGGTGAAAACCCCTTTTTTAACGATCATTATAATATAAACAAACGCCCCTATAAAAACTCCAACAACTGCTTGAAGCGATGAAAACATCCTTCCTTGATGAACAGGTAACTCGTTCGTTAACATGATGTACCCGATTAAAATGATTGCCATTACTGCAGCCGCTTGCATCGTTCGCATGACCGTAGCGCTCGAAAACAAAGGACGGGACATTCGTTTTTGCACATAAAAAAGAGCGCTTGTACACATGACAACATATGCGATGAATGTTGCCATTGCTGCCCCAACCGTATGCCATAAAGGAACAAGCCATATATTTAATACCCACTTCGTTACCATCCCTATACATACGATGACAAGCGGACGAAATATATCCCCAAGTCCTTGTAAAATAGCAATAAACGTTAACGTTAACGAAGTAAAAAAAATACAAATAGACAAAATCATTAACTCCATCGCACCAGCATGATCTTTAAACAACATAATATTCGCTTGTTTTAATATACAAACTAAACCAACTGCTGCCCCTAATCCAATAACAAACGCTACTCGAACAGCTGTATATATTCCTTCACGTTGTGCTTGTTCACGCGATAACATCGGCACAATTGCTAACGAAAAAGAAGTAGCGGCTACGGTCCCAAGTTGAATGAACGGTTGACCACGATCATAAATTCCTTTCGCCGTTTTAGCTAGCTCATGTAAGCCTGCTTGTTGCAGCAAAGGTAAAAGAGTAAATGAATCAACGAGCTGCATTAAAACAAGCATCATGTTTGCTAAGCAAATCGTCACTCCGTGAATCGCTAAAAATGACAGCACTTTTCGCTTTTCCTGTTTTGGCAACTGTATTCGCGTATAGGCATTCATTCGTCTTCGCAACATATATGCAACGAGAACGAAAAGCGCTGCAAAACTTCCCATGAGCGAGCCAAACATCGCACCAGCTCCTGCTTCATAAACGGTAAAGCCGCGATGAAGCAAAAGAAAAGATAGAAACAAAATGGCTACTACACGTATGAACTGCTCCACGACTTGTGAAACAGCTGTCGGAACCATCTCCTCTCTCCCTTGAAAATATCCGCGCAAAACAGATGTAAATGGGAGAAGCAAAAAGGCAAACGAAATCGCACGAATGAGCGAAGCTAATTGATCATCTCCCATCATGCTCGCAAGAAACGAAGCACCAAAATACAAAACGGAAAACATAGTCATGCTGATGAATGATAAAAAATAAAAAGAAAGCCGCACAACCGCAAACTCATATGTTGACTGTTTATTTTCAGCAATCAGTTTTGAAATCGCAACAGGGTATCCATACGTTGATAAAGCAAGAAAAATACCGTAAAACGGATAAACTTGTTGGTAAATATAAAATCCAACATCGCCCGCAATATTTTGATACGGAATACGATAAAAAGCGCTCAATATTTTTGTAAATAAGGCCGCAAGCGTCAATATGAACGCTCCACGCAACCAATCTTTTCTTTCCATCATCTTTCACCTTTTCACTCGCGTATAATGATACATCAAAAAAAGGTAGCGAGATGCTACCTTTATTGTTCCATTTGACGAGCAAGGAAGCTCGCTGCCGTTTCTGCTGCTTTATGCTCCACTTCGCCAAGTGTTTTATCTTTCGAGAAAATAATAACTGCCCCGATCGGATCTCCTCCGGCAATAATCGGTGCAATCACGTATGATTGCATATGCTCTTCATGGGCTTGGGCAAATGACACGTTTGTTTCTTCCGTATGCAAAACGGACTGACGATCTTCCATCACTTTTTCAACAAGTTCACTGACGCTTTTGTTTAAATATTCTTTTTTCGATCCACCTGCTACTGCAATAAATACATCGCGGTCACAAATGAGCACAGGTTGTCCTAAGCTGTCAAATAGAGCCTCAGCGTACTCTTTTGCAAAGTCGCCTAGTTCGCTAATCGGCGAATACTTTTTCAAAATGACCTCACCATCACGGTCCACAAATATTTCAAGCGGGTCTCCTTCACGAATGCGAAGTGTTCTGCGAATTTCTTTCGGAATGACTACTCGTCCTAAATCATCGATTCGTCGAACAATACCTGTTGCTTTCATCTATCGATGCCTCACTTTCATGTAGTTATTAAAAATGGCACTGGTGAAGCAGTTGAATAATTCACCATTGTTGTGATTAGTATCCGTAACAAACGAAGTTATATACACAATGAAGGGGGATTTTTTTTTAAAAGTGAAAATCCCCCATCTTCATCATTGCCACTTATTTATAAACAATAAACATAAAACAATCAATTATTTTTTAGCATATTTTAACCCTTTTAGCAACTCATAAATGATCATCATCCATTGTTGTGGCTTCATTCCTTTCGCATGAACGACAATTTTAAATCGATCGCCATCCATGCCAAACCCAACATCTCTTCCATACGGTTCACCGAGTTTAAACAATTTGCTGACATCAATTTGCTTTGTCGTTTCTTGTGAGAACAAAATCGTAATATCTTGTTTCGTTTGCTTAATGGACTCAATGAGATGCTGTTTTGCATATATTTTCATTTCTGCGATTTGGAATAAATACGCCACTTCATCTGGATACTCACCGAAACGGTCTAACATTTCTTCACGCAATTGTTCGAGTTCCTCTAACGAGTCAAGTGCGCGGAATCGTTTATACATCTCGATTTTTTGTTGTTCATTTGAAATGTAATGCTCTGGGATATAAGCATCCACTTCTAAATCCATTTCCACTTCAAACGGTTTTTCTTGCTTCATTCCTCGTCGTTCCTCAATAGCTTCTTTCAACATTTGAGAATAAAGCTCAAAACCGACGGAATCAATAAACCCGTGTTGCTGTGCCCCTAATAAGTTCCCAGCTCCTCGAATAGACAAATCGCGCATCGCAATTTTAAATCCTGATCCAAGCTCTGTAAATTCCTTAATTGCCTGTAATCGTTTTTCAGCTATTTCATTTAGCACTTTATCTTTTCGATACGTAAAGTACGCATACGCAATGCGATTGGAACGTCCCACTCGCCCACGCAATTGATACAGTTGGGAAAGTCCCATTTTGTCGGCATCATAAACAATTAACGTATTCACATTCGGAATATCGACACCTGTTTCGATAATCGTTGTACTTACTAACACATCGTACTGTCCTTCTAAAAACGCAAGCATGACCGCCTCTAATTCATGTTCGGACATTCTTCCGTGCGCATACGTGACGCGCGCATCAGGCACGAGCATCGAAATTTCTTCCGCTTTACGATCGATATCTTCAATGCGATTATAAAGGAAAAATACTTGTCCTCCGCGCGCCATTTCGCGCTCAATCGCTTCTCGCACAATGATCGGACTATATTCCATCACATACGTTTGTACGGGGAAACGATTTTCCGGAGGTGTTTCGATGACAGATAAATCGCGGACACCGATAAGCGACATATGCAACGTGCGTGGGATCGGTGTAGCGGTTAATGTTAATACATCGATATTTGTTTTTAGTTGTTTAATTTTTTCTTTATGAGCAACACCGAATCGTTGTTCCTCGTCAATAATTAATAAACCTAAATCTTTAAACGATACATCTTTTGATAAAAGCCTATGCGTACCAATCACCATATCAATCGTGCCGTTTTTTAAACCTTGAATCGTTTCCGCTTGTTGTTTTTTTGTACGGAAACGACTTAATAAACCGACGTTAATCGGGTATCCTTGGAAACGTTCACGGACCGTTTCATAATGTTGCTGGGCTAAAATTGTCGTTGGGACGAGAAATGCGACTTGTTTTCCGTCCATAATCGCTTTAAATGCGGCACGCAATGCGACTTCTGTTTTTCCATAACCAACATCCCCACATAATAACCGATCCATCGGCCGCTCGCTTTCCATGTCCCGTTTAATTTCGCGAATCGAACGAAGCTGATCTTCTGTTTCTTGATATGGGAACGCTGCTTCAAATTCCCGTTGCATTTCATTATCAGGTGAGAAGGCATATCCTTTGCTTGCTTCTCGCTCGGCGTACAGTTTCATTAAATCTTCGGCAATATCTTGAACGGAAGACTCTACTTTCTTTTTTACTTTCTTCCATTCTGTTCCACCTAGTTTGTAAATTTTCGGTTCTTTTCCTTCTGAACCAACATATTTTTGGACGAGATCCATTTGATCAACAGGAACGTATAACGTATCATTCCCTTGATATTGAATATGAATGTAATCTTTATGAATTCCGTTAATTTCTAACGTTTCAATTCCTAAATACTTTCCAATTCCATGATTGACGTGAACGACATAGTCACCAACTTTTAAATCTGTATAACTTTTAATACGTTCCGCATTCGACAATTTTTGACGTCGCATAGGACGTTTCAATCGCTTTTTAAATAGCTCTTCCTCCGTAATGACAGCCAGCTTTTGCATCGACAATTCAAATCCTGCGACGAGCCCAGACGGAACGATTTGACATTTTCCGTGTAATAACGCATCGTCTTTTCCAAGTTGAATCGCATCAATCTCATAATCTTCCAACGTTCGTTTCAGCTTTTTCGCCCGTTCTTCGTCCCCCGCTAGCAACACAACAGCATAGTTTCCCTTTTGCCAACGTTCGATTTCCGCCTTTAACAATTGCATTTGACTATAGAACACTTGCATTTGCTTGCAAGATATATTGACAATATTTTGCGGATGTGTATATGGGATATGACGTAAAAATAAAGACAAATAAATCGTTTGCCTCATCCGTTTTTGTAGCACTTCGGGAAACGAATGAGAAATGGATACGTTTTGTACGATTTTTCCTTCTTCCAATAAGTTCGTATACCACTCTGCCTCTTCTTGTTCGAGTTTTTCAGCTACTTCTTGAATGCGACTCATTTCGTCAATGACAACTACACCGTTGTCTGGAATATAATCTAGCAAACTTGCAGCCGAAGGGTAAAAGAATGAGAAATACTTGTACATTTCTTCGATTGATTTTCCATTTTTCAGCTGTTCCAATTCAAACGACACATGTTCGTATAAACGATTTTTCGTCTTTTCATCATGAATATGCTGCAACGTATCATGAAATTGTACTTCTAGTTTTTGAATAGCTTCAGCCATATGTTGTTGTTCAATAATGAGTTCCGTCGCTGGACCGATGAATACCTCTTCTATTTCAGCTACCGAACGTTGATCGTCAACTGCAAACGTCCGAATTGACTCAATCTCAATATCAAACAACTCAATACGATAAGGAAGTTCTGCAGTGAGAGGATAAATATCAATAATGCCTCCTCGAACGCTAAATTCCCCTGGCGTCGAAACGACCGATACACGCTCATATCCCATCGCAACAAATTGTTGCAAACAACGTTCGACATCCACTTGCTCACCAACACGAAAATGAAGTTGATAACGCTCCCATACATCTTTTGGTGGAAGTAGTCGTCGCAATGCAGCAATTGGAGCGATGACGATTCCTTTCTTTCGTTCACACCAATAGTTCAATACTTCTAAACGTTGTGCTCTCAATTCTGGACTAGCTACAGCTAATTCAGCTGCAATTAATTCATTGACCGGATAAAGAAATACTTCCTCCTCATCCACTAATTGAATCAGATCATCATATATTTTTTGTGCTTGAAATAAATTGTGCGTTACAACGCATAAAGGCCGTTCTGTCTCCTCATACAAAGAAGAAATAAAAACAGAACGGGCTGAACCAGATAACCCTGTTACAAGCTGCTCTTTTAACCCATTACGAATCCCTTCTGCAACCGATTGCATGTCCGCATGATTGATAAAATATTGTCGTAAGCCCCGCAAAAAACTCCCTCCTCTCCAAACATAAATACAAAAACGCTTTGGGAGCCCCAAAGCCAATTATTGAATGAACTTTTCATATTGATGAAGATCAGGATTCCGATCTAATGCCTCTTGGCAATGTTCGCAAATGGATTTGACGTAAACTTCTCCTGAAGGGAGATATTGAATCATATCTAATCGTTCTTCTTCCGTTAACTGATGAAAGCCTAATTGCTCACTTTCTAAATCGAGCACATCAAGCGTCCCCATTTTCATGCCGCAATGGCGGCAATAATAGTGTAATGCCATATCGTACCCCCTCCTAAATGGTTAATTTAATCGAATACATTTTGAACCATTTAGGAGGAAATTATTCAACTACTTATTGAATTCATTCATCACTTGAGCGAACGGAATTTGTAACGATCGCTCGCACGCATCAGCGGCCTTTTGAATCGCTTGATCAATATTTATTTTTTCTTCAGCTGTAAACCGACCTAATACGTAGTCGCTCACTTTCATCCCGTTTTTCGGGCGATCGATACCGATGCGGATACGTTTAAATTGCTCTGTTTTCAAATGATGAATAAGTGATTTCATCCCATTATGCCCGCCTGCACTTCCTTTTGGTCGTAAGCGAACCGTCCCTGTCGGTAAGTCTAAGTCGTCATAAATGACAATGACATCATCGACATCAATGTCATAATAATCCATCAATGGTCGAACACATTCGCCCGATAAGTTCATATATGTAAGCGGTTTGCATAATATGACTTTTTCTCCTGAAATGATACCACTTGCAAATATACCTTGAAACTTCGTTTGATTGAGGGCAAAACCCCAGCGATGAGCAAGTTCGTCAACGACCATAAAACCTACATTATGTCTCGTTTGCTCGTACTCTTTTCCTGGGTTGCCTAAACCAACAAACAGTTTTGCCATTTCCCCTGCTCCTTCTCTCCATACTGCAAAAGACGTAACCAATGATGGCTACGTCCGTCACGGCGTTGTTTCGCGTCCTTCTTCCGATTCCGGTTTTCCTGGTTCTTGTTCTTCACCGCTATGAATTTCTTCTTCTTGCTTCGGTGGCAAGATCGATGCGATCACTTCTGTCGGATCATGATTCATTTCGTAAACACCGTTCGTTTGAATATGTGAAACTGTAATGACATCGCCTACTTGTAAATTTGTTATGTCTATATCGATAGACGGTGGAATATTGGACGGTAGCGCCCGAATGGACAATTGATGCATGGCCTGTTGCAGTACGCCACCGTCTTTTACACCTGCTGCTTCACCAATCAAATGAATAGGAACGTGAACATCAATTTCTGTCTTTGCATCAACCGCTAAAAAGTCAATATGAATCACATCATGGCGAATCGGATGCTTTTGCATATCGCGAACGATGATGCGAATATGATCGTCATTTAATTGAGCATCTAAAAGACCGCTCCCGCCAACAGCCCGCCATTGTTTCAAAAACTCGGCCGCATCAACAAAAACAGGTTGGCTATTCGTCTTTTTTCCGTACAAAACAGCTGGGATGTGACCGTGTTTTCGCATTTGTTTCACATAAGAACGTCGATGATCTGTACGTAATTGAAGTTGTAACAATGAAATCACCTTCCTATTTTAGAATCGCTCATAGCTTCCCCTAAAATAGGAAGGTCTAAACGCCATTAATCGAACAATGCGCTAATCGATTGTTCTTCGTGTACACGAATAATTGCTTCACCGATAAGCGGAGCAACAGATAGCTCTACAATTTTATTCATTTTCTTTTCTTCAGGAATAGCAATTGTATTCGTTACGACAAGCTCTTTAATTTTCGAGTTTTGAATTCGTTCAATCGCTGGACCTGATAAGACAGGGTGCGTACAACATGCATACACTTCTTTCGCCCCATGCTCAGCTAACGCATTTGCTGCTAAAGTAATTGTTCCAGCTGTATCAATAATATCGTCCACTAAAATCGTCGTTTTCCCTTGCACATTACCAATAATGTTCATCACTTCTGCCACATTTGGTTTTGGACGGCGTTTGTCAATAATGGCAATAGGTGCTTTTAGGCGATCTGCCATTTTTCGTGCGCGCGTCACACCGCCATGGTCTGGAGAAACAATAACAATATCATCAAGTTGTTTTTCTTTAAAGTAATCTGCTAAAATCGGAACACCCATTAAGTGATCGATTGGAATATCAAAAAACCCTTGAATTTGTGGTGCGTGCAAATCAAGTGTAATGACGCGAGAAGCACCCGCTGTTTCTAATAAATTGGCAACCAATTTTGCAGTGATCGGCTCGCGAGAACGGGCTTTCCGATCTTGACGAGCATATCCGTAGTACGGCATAACGATATTAATTGTTTTAGCAGACGCTCGCTTTAATGCGTCAATCATAATAAGTAGTTCCATCAAATGTTCATTTACAGGGGCGCTTGTTGATTGAATAACATAAACATCGCAACCACGAATACTTTCTTCAATGTTAATTTGAATTTCCCCGTCGCTAAAACGAGAAACGGAACATTTTCCTAGTTCAACACCAATGACTTTTGCGATTTCTTGGGCTAAAATCGGATTCGAATTTAACGAAAATAACTTTAAATTAGAATTCAAATACTGAGACATGGGTAAGTAAACCTCCATTAGGATTTTTTCTTTTCTTGTAGACGTTCAACATAATTTTCTTTATTTGTTTGCCGAGCGCGCGCAATAGCTAAAGCGCGGTTAGGTACATCATCGGTAATAGTTGAGCCAGCCGCTACGTATGCTCCGCTTCCTACAACGACAGGGGCAATCAAGTTCGAGTTGCAACCGATAAACGCACCATCTTCAATTTTTGTCACATATTTATTTACCCCATCATAATTTACCGTAATCGTACCACAACCGATATTTACATCAGCACCTACTTCAGCATCTCCGATATAGCTTAAGTGCGATGCTTTACTTCCATTTCCAAACGTCGCTTTTTTAATTTCAACGAAGTTTCCGATTCTCACATCGTCGCCAATTTTAGATAGCGGACGAATGTGGGCAAATGGACCGATCGTTACATCTTTGCCTACTTCGCTGTCATGTACAACAGAATGACGAATCGATGTATTGTCACCAATACGACTATTTTTAATTTCGCTATTCGGTCCGATGATGCAATTTTCACCAATTACCGTATAGCCTTCAATCCATGTCCCAGGATAAATGATCGTATCCTGTCCAATGTGCACATCAGGTGCTATATACGTATGCTCAGGATCAATGATTGTCACACCATTTGCCATATGTTGTCGGTGAATGCGCATACGCATAATTTTTTCTGCTTGAGCAAGTGCAATGCGGTCATTCACACCTAACGTTTCTTCAAATATTGGCGTTTCGTACGCTGAAATGATTTCGCCTTGTTTTTTCAAAATTTCGATGACATCTGGTAAATAATATTCCCCTTGCGCATTATCGTTCGACACTTTCGTAAGCGCTTCAAATAGCGCACGATTATCAAAACAATACGTTCCTGTATTAATTTCACGAATCATTCGCTCTTCTTCTGTTGCATCTTTATGTTCTACAATTTTTTCGACATGTCCATCTTGATTGCGGACAATGCGACCATATCCAGTTGGATCTTCTGCAAGGGCGGTTAAAATAGTTGCTTTCGCTTTCGTCTGTAAATGATGTTGTAAAAGCGCTTCCATCGTTTCTGAGGTGATCAGTGGTGTATCTCCGCAAACAACGAGAGTCACACCATCTTTATCAGCTAAATGAGGTGCTGCTTGCATGACAGCATGTGCTGTCCCAAGCTGTTGTTCTTGAATGACGTACTCACTTTGATTGCCGAGTTGTTCTTTGACTCGTTCTGCTCCAAAACCAACAACTGTAATTAATCGATCGACATGTAACGTAGAAATTGCATCTACTACATGTTGTACCATCGGCTTCCCACAGACAGGGTGTAACACTTTATAAAGCTTTGAACGCATACGCGTCCCCTGTCCAGCCGCTAAAATGATCGCATATCGTTTCATCGTAAGGCCTCCATACCTCTCTTTATCCATATTGAATATATATCAATTATGTATGTATTTCAAGGAAACATTGTCATCTACCAAAAAAATTCATCATTTTCACTATATGTTCTTTACTAATAGGATGAACGTGATTTTCATATGAAAAGGACCCTTTTTTAACGAAAGGGTCCTCTTGTTATGATTACGAAGCACCTGCTTCTTCAAGCTCTTTTTCCAACTCACCAGCACGGTGATATTCAGCTAAAACAGCTTCTTGAATTTTCCCGCGGGTTGTTGAGTTAATTGGATGAGCGATGTCACGGAATTCCCCGTCAGGAGTACGCTTGCTTGGCATTGCGACAAACAAGCCGTTATTGCCTTCAATCACGCGGATATCATGAACGACAAATTCATGATCCAACGTAATCGAAGCAATCGCTCTCATACGTCCTTCGGTATTCACGCGGCGTAATCTCACGTCAGTCACTTCCATTCTGTTCACCACCTTTTCCCTATATAAGAACTTAAGTGAATTTATTCCACGTCGTTTTTTATTTTCCTGCTAACATAAAAAAATTTTTTTACGATTGTTTGACAAGCGCAACGACTTCGATTTCAATTAACGCATCTTTTGGTAAGCGGGCAACTTCAACAGCGGAACGCGCTGGTTTATGATCGAGAAAATATTGCCCATATACTTCATTCATCGCTGCAAAATCATTCATGTCTTTTAAAAACACTGTTGTTTTTACAACTGTTTCTAAAGACGCTCCTGCCGCTTCAAGTACGGCTTGTAAGTTTTTGAATACTTGATGCGTTTGTGCTTGAATGTCTCCTTGTACCATTTCTCCTTCCGGCGTTAAAGCAATTTGCCCAGAGCTGTAAAACATATTGTTAACGATAATACCTTGGGAGTATGGTCCAATCGCTTGTGGAGCTTGATTTGTGTGCACAACTTTCATGTCTCTTCCTCCTGTATGTAAAAATCATTTATTTTTATTTGACAAAATGAAAGTAGTTTCCTTCTTCTACGGTAATTTGTTTTTCTTTGACATTCACAGACGTTAGTTTCACAAGGGAAACATATTCATCAACGAGTCGTTCTTCTGCTTCTTCCGACTCAACGAGCACACCAATGCCAACAACGTTTGCACGAAACTCTGAAAGCAAACTAATCATACCGTTAATTGTTCCACCAGCTTTCATAAAATCATCAACAATTAAGACATTTGATCCTTCTCTTAAACTCCGCTTAGATAAAACCATCGTTTGAATGCGTTTTGATGAACCGGACACGTAATTGATGCTGACCATTGATCCTTCCGTTACTTTACTATCACGACGAATAATGACGACAGGTACATTTAAAAAACTCGCAACTGCATAAGCTAACGGAATTCCTTTTGTAGCAACCGTTACAACAAAATCAATATGTTCATGCGCAAACGCAGAAGCATATAGACGCCCAATTTGGTTGACGATGCGCGTATCACCGAGCAAATCCGTCATGTACAAATATCCCCCTGGTAATAATCGCTCAGGGTCTGCTAGGCTTGTACATAATTGCTGAATAAATTGTTTTGCTTCTGCTTCCGACATTTTCGGGACATATTGCACTCCTCCGGCAGCCCCAGGGAGCGTGCGCAACAAACCGATTCCTTGTTGTTCAAACGTTTGCTTAATAATAGCTAAATCTTCACTAATAGACGATTTTGCTGATCCATATCGCTCTGCAAAAAAAGTCAGCGGTACAAGTTGATGTGGGTGATAAAGCAAATAGTGCGTCATATCCACAAGCCGACTGCTTCGCCTTAATTTCATGTGATAACCTCCTTATTGTTCGTGCCTTTCCCCGATTAATCGAACAGCATATACGTGTTCACAAAAGCCCCGCAACCCGTTATATACACGTTGCAAACGTGAATCGTGTTGAACAAGGCCAAATACGGTTGGACCACTGCCACTCATTAACGATACATCTGCTCCAAAACGCTTCATTTGTTCTTTAATTTGAGCTACTTCCGGATGCATGTTTAATGTGACACTTTCTAGCACGTTCCCCGCAAGTGCACAAATTTTTTCGTAATTTTTCTCTTTAATGGCCGCAACCATTCCATCTACATTCGGATGATCAACGGATTGTAAATTTAAATTGCGATACACATCCGCTGTTGATACCCCGATTGTGGGCTTAGCTAAAATGACCCAACTTGGCGGAGGGGCAGGAATATGTTCAATTTTTTCCCCACGTCCTGTTGCAACCGCCGTTCCCCCATATACACAAAACGGAACGTCTGAACCGATCTCTGCGCCAATTTCGGCAAGCTCATCTAAACTTAAACCTAACCCCCAAAGTTTATTTAATCCGCGCAACGTTGCAGCTGCATCGCTACTCCCACCCGCAAGACCTGCTGCAACAGGGATGCATTTCGTAATAGAAATGGCTACGCCGCGACGAACGCCAAACTTTTCTTTTAACAATTTTGCAGCTTGATACGCTAAATTTCGTTCATCATCCGGCACAAAACGATTGTGGGAGATAATTTGAATCTTATCACAATATAAATCCGCTAACTCTACACGGTCAGCTAAGTCAATTGTCGTCATCACCATTTTGACTTCATGATAACCGTCCGGACGCTTATGTAAGACATCAAGAGATAAATTAATTTTCGCTGGTGCTTTCACTAACAACCTCAACCTGTTCACCTACTTTTCCGACTTCAAACTCCTATCGACATTTTACCACAAAAAATAGTGAACAAATACGTGCCTTTTCAATAGCTACAAAAAAAGAGACAACCGATATAGGTCGCCTCCTTCACTATCATGAATGTGAGCTGCTCATCGCTACTTGTTCGTCATCGAAAAATGTAAGCTGCACCGTCTCTGTCAATACGTCTGCATAACTATATGATACACGTTCAAAAGCGTTTTCTTCTTGATCGAGTTCAACGACAAATACGGACGGATATGTTTGGGCCAACACGCCGCAACGCTCGATTGTCTTTCGACGCCCACCGTTCGCTTTCAACGTCAATCTTTTACCGAGATTCGAATCCAACACTTTTTTAATTTCCGACAATGTTTTTCCCATCGTATCCACCTCACTATTACGTAGTATAACAAACAGAAATGAATAAGTCAAAAAATAAGAATTATATCAACAAAAAATATTTTATGTCAATACTTTTGTTTTTATTATGGACAATAATAAAAACAAATTATGTATAAAAAGTGTTAAAAAACAAAATCATATTGCCTTATCTTGTCTTTTTACCACAACGGCAAAAAGACAAGAGGCATTTGTTTATGTTTGCTCAGCAATCGTCCGAAACGGCATTCCTGTTCGCAAAACGCCTCGCGTTTCAACACCGCCAAGCCCTTTTTCCCCCGTTAATGTATTTCTTAACACATCCCATACATTGACACGATCCATAAAAGGAGTAAAACTAACACGTGAAACAATATATACAGGATCAAGCGCATGAATATTGACGCGTGCAGGCGAGCTAGCAAAGTTCGCACCTGCTCGAATAAGCGATTCGAAATGAGATTGACAAGCCCCAGCAAAAATGACGAGTTGATCGAGATTCGGAATTTTTTTGCGTGCCTGTCGCACCGTTTGCACAAAATATTTCGAATGACGATACGCTTTTAAATCGTCCACTGATCCTTTTGATTTTGAATATGCATCATGCCCAGTGACAACTAAAATATCTGGACGCACTTGTTCAAGTAGCGGAATAATCCGATCAGGCATGTCTGTTTCGTGACAATGAACACCATATACCGGAACACCAATTCGTTCATACAACTGCATACATTTTCGTAAATAAAGCGGGTCTCCATCGATATGAAGCACTCGTCCTGGCAGTTGGAAAAAATCCATTTTCACTTCGTATCCACCAGTCGCTTCATATTCGCTTTTTTCCCGCAACAATCGATAATCTTGACGCAGCAATTTATAACATTGCTCAATATGTTGTTTCTCCTTTTCTTCTCGCTTCTTCTTTTCTCGCTCATCAATAACAACTAAATCGGAAAATGGAGCGTCCGCTATAAGTCGAACGTCTTCTCCATATAAAATTGCTTCTTTTTCTCCTTCTTTTTCTTTTATATCAATGACTCGAAACAAAATATCATATTCATACGATTTTCGCGCAACAATGTCACCAATTTGAATCATACACGCCCGCCCTTTCATCTGTTTTGTTTGTAACATATGCAACGAGAAGATCGAACGTGTAAAAAAAAGAGGCTTTAAGCCTCTTGTGAAAAAGTGTCGTATAGTCGCTCGCTCAGAAGAGCAAATTCAGCGATAGTAAGCGTTTCTCCTCTTCGCTTCGGATCAATATGAGCAGCTTGAAGCGCCTTTTCAATTTCATCTTTTTTCTGTTTACCGCCTGGTAAGTGGCTCATTAAATTGTTTAAAATCGTTTTACGCCTTTGCCCAAAACTTGCACGAACAACAGTAAAGAAAAAATCTTCGTTCGACACAGCGACAGCAGGTTGTTCTCGCTTCAATAAACGAATGACTGCAGAATCTACATTCGGCTTCGGTACAAATACAGTTCGTGGCACATGCATGACCGTTTCCGCGTGCGTATAATATTGAACAGCAATCGTCAAGGAACCGTAGTCTTTCGTTCCAGGCTTTGCCGCCATGCGCTCTGCTACTTCTTTTTGCAACATAACGACCATTCCGCGAATAGGTAAACGATCCGTTAACAACTTCATAATAATCGGTGTCGTGACGTAATATGGCAAGTTGGCAACAACCATAATATCTTCTACATCCGCTAACTGTTCCGATATTACTTGTTGAACGTCAGCTTTTAAAATATCTTGGTGAATAACGGATACGTTTGAATACGGGGAAAGCGTATCCGCTAAAATAGGAAGAAGCCGCTGATCAATTTCAAATGCGACCACTTTTTTTGCTCGTCGCGCTAATTGTTCTGTAAGCGCCCCAATTCCCGGTCCAATCTCGATGATACCTGTTCGTTCAGAAAGCTGAGCAAAATCAACAATACGATGTAAAATATTCGGTTCAATTAAAAAATTTTGTCCAAGGCTTTTTTTAAATGAAAAACCGTATTTCGCTAAAATTTCTTTTGTACGCGTCGGTGTAGCAATATCTTTATACATGTTCTTCCTCCTGCATCACTTGCTTCATCGCTTCGACAAACTGTTCTTTTGAAATTTGAAACATTTGTAACCGTTTATGCAGTTGTTTTCCGTTTGTATATCCGATTTTTAATAGTTTACCTAACTTTTCACGACGAGCACGCGCTAGCGGCCCCCCGATTAATCCTGCATCGACAAGCTGCTGAAATGAAATCTCTTCTTGCGGATCGATCATTTCTTCGTACACACTTAAAAGCGCTGTGCGAATCGCTTCAATGGAAGCATGTTCAACGCCGAGCCCTTTTCCGTGTTTGCCTCTCGCTTCTTCGCGCGTCAAAAATGCGTGTTTACATCCTGGCACACGCTCAGCAATTGTTTTACGAATTTTTTCTCCTGGGTAATCAGGATCCGTAAAAATAATAACTCCTCGCTGTTGCTGGGCTAAACGAATACGCTCGATCGTTTCATCATTAATCGCTGCTCCGTTCGTTTCAATCGTATCTGCATCTACCGCACGGCGAATCGCCACCGTATCGTCACGTCCTTCGACTACGATAATTTCTTTAATTTTCATAAAAACCTCCATCTATCCATTTATCTTCACTCATTATAACGAAAAAAACAGAGGATCGCGAAATCCTCTGCAGTTATTTTAAAATTTTAATTTTCACACGCTTTGTTCCCCAACGATATGCGGTCGATTTATCTGGGAAAAATACGTCAATTTTATATCCTCTTACATTCGCTCCTGTATCTGCAGCAACAGCATATCCGTACCCCTCAACGTATACTTTTGTTCCAAGCGGGATGACACGCGGATCGACGGCAATTACCTTGGCGTTTGGATTTGAACGTAAATTTACGCCTGTTGCGGTCGTTCCAGAACAGCCACCACAATACGCTGTATATGCTGTGGCAATCACATAAAGTTCATCAGCTACCTCACCACTTCCACGGGAAGCTAATATTCTTGGAACTTGTTTTGTTCCAATCGCAACAATACGATTTTTACTTTGTTTAATCGTCTCTGCTTTAATAAGCTTGCGCGATACTTCTTTCCCGTTTTCTAAAATCACTTCATATTGCTTTGCGACAAGCCCTTTCTCCCCTTCGCTAATGACCTTTTGTTTTCCTTTCTCTAATTGCGCATCTTTCTTTTTCACAACAGTATAATTGACTGGTTCTTCCACTACATCGGTGACTTTTTCAACTCGAACAATGTTTATTTTTATGTTTGGTTGAATCATGTCATTCAATTTTGGTTGAACGCGATCCAGCTCTCGTAATGTAATATGTTGTTTAGCTAAAAAGTCAGCGACCGTAGTCGAAGTAGACCAAACTTGTTGCTGTTTGCCGCCGTCATTTAATGTAATCGGAAACGCTTTACTTATCACTATTTTCATGTTGTCTTTTACTTTTTCGTCGACGTTTGGTGATATTTCGTCATAGTCACGAAGCTGGATTTGCTGAATATGCAATACATCCTTCACCGTTTTCGCCGTCGTCCTTAATCTCTTTTCTACCCCGTCAACGACTAATACAATCGGCTTGCTTGCTTCCCATTTCACCGTTAAATGATCAACAATTTTAGTTTTCGGGGAAGGAGATATAAAATCTTCTTGTTTTAACTGAATATTTTGTTCTTTTAGCAGCTCAGCAACTGTATTTGCATGCGTACGCACTTTTTCCTCTTTTCCGTTTGCATACAACGTCACGGTCTCTTTTGTCCATTCATAGCTAGCATATCCCGTCATGCCAGATAAGGCTAAAAACCCTCCAGTAGCAAGTGCAATCTTCTTTTTTGATGTTGATTGCAATAAATTTTTTACATACGTAATCAAAATAAAAACGCCTCCTTTTCCGATAGATGATCGCGACGACCCTCCCTTTCTATAAAGCTTATTATCTATTATTGAAAATATTCTTTCAAAAGGGAAGGAAGACTTGTCGACAAGCTTATTGTATGCTTGCAAAAAAAGTTGTAGAACAATCTCGTTTCATCTTTTCTTTAGACAAGTCTTCCTAATCATCGACACGATTCTCTATCAAATGATGCCGAATAATCGCTTCGCATTGTCGGACGTTTTTTGGGCGACTTCTTCAAAAGATAACCCTTTTAATTCAGCGATCGCTTCGGCAATATATTTGACGTAGCTCGGTTCATTCCGTTTCCCTCGAAACGGATGTGGCGTTAAATACGGACAGTCCGTTTCAATAAGCAAACGATCAAGTGGAATTTCTTTTGCCACTTCTTTCGGTTTTTTTGCGTTTTTAAACGTCACAGGACCGCCAAATGAAATATAAAAATTCATATCGATGCATTGTCTTGCCACTTCTATACTTCCGCTAAAACAATGCATTACGCCTCCGACTTCCTCAGCGCGCTCTTCTCGTAAAATATCAACAATATCGGCTGTCGCATCACGATTATGTATAATAATCGGCAACTTCACTTTTTTCGCTAAACGAATTTGTTTTCGAAATACTTCTTTTTGTACGTCTTTCGGCGATTGATCCCAATAATAGTCAAGCCCCATTTCACCGAGCGCTACAACTTTCGGGTGCGCAGCTAAACGTTCAATCATGACAAGATCTTCGTCAGTCATATGAATTGCATCGACAGGGTGCCATCCAACAGCTGCGTAGATAAAGGGATATTCCTCGGCTAGCTCCATTGCCCGTTGAATGGTTGGTCGATCAAAGCCAACGACGACAATATGTGACACACCTTCTGCACGTGCTCGTTCAATCACTTGTTCAACATCTTCGCTAAATTGTGTCGCATTTAAATGTGCATGTGTATCAAATAACATATAACCCCTCTTTTCTTCCGATGTTCAGTTTACCACACAATCCCGTTACATAAATCACAGCTATATAACAATTACATTACAAAATAGAAACAAAGAGGTGTTTTTGCAACACCTCTTTACTTCACTTTTGCTCCATTTGGAAGCGATTCATCCACTGTCGCCAATGACAATACCCCGTCTTTTTCCCCCGCTAAAATCATGCCTTGTGACAGTTCTCCGCGCAATTTCACAGGCTTTAAATTCGTCACGCAAATGACTTTTTTCCCAATTAAATCTTCCGGTTTGTAATGTTTTGCAATACCTGATACAACTTGCCGTTTTTCATAGCCTAAATCAAGTTGCAATTTAAGCAAGCGATCGGCTTTTGGAATTGGCTCAGCATGAATCACTTGTGCGACGCGTAAATCGACTTTCATAAAATCATCAATTGTAATTTCTTCGCTTTTCTCTTCGTTTTGTTCCTGCTTTTCTTCTACATTTGCTGATGTCCCGCTCATTTGTGTTTGAATATATTGCACTTCTTCTTGAACGTCTAAACGCGGGAACAGTGGAGCTCCTTTTTCAACCATTCGCTCTTGTTGTGAAGCACCAAACGTTTGTAAGCTGTCCCAGCTCATTAATTGCTCATCTTGAACGCCAAGTTGAGCAAACATTCGTTTTGGCGTTGCTGTTAAAAATGGTTGCAATAAAACAGCTACATAACGAAGGGACTCCGCTAAATGCGACATGACGGAAGCTAACTGTTCACGCGCTGCTTCGTCCTTTGCCAATACCCATGGTTGCGTTTCATCAATATATTTGTTCGTACGGCTAATAAGCTGCCAAATAGCTGTTAAAGCTTGTGAAAATTGCATTTGTTCCATCGCTTCTTCATACTGTTTAACAGTATCATACGCCGTTTGCACAAGTTGTTCATCAAATGAGGTGTGCGTACCACGATATGCAGGAATACGGCCGGCAAAATATTTTTCAATCATTGCTACAGTTCGATTAAGCAAATTACCTAAATCGTTCGCTAAATCATAGTTTATGCGCTCGACAAAACCTTCTGGTGTAAACACACCGTCTGAACCAAACGGCACTTCACGAAGTAAATAATAACGCAACGCATCTAAGCCATATCGATCAATTAACGTAACTGGATCAACAACATTTCCTTTCGACTTCGACATTTTTCCGTCTTTCATAAGCAACCAGCCGTGCGCAAACACTTTTTTTGGAAGCGGAAGATCTAAAGCCATTAACATAATTGGCCAATAAATCGTATGGAAACGAACAATTTCCTTTCCAACAAGGTGAACATCAGCCGGCCAATACGTTTTATATTTTTCATCATTTTCTGTTCCATACCCTAAGGCAGTAATATAGTTTGACAATGCATCAATCCATACATAAATGACATGTTTCGGGTCGCCCGGAACAGGAATGCCCCAATCAAACGTTGTCCGTGACACAGCTAAATCCTCTAAGCCCGGCTTGATAAAGTTATTAATCATTTCATTTTTGCGCGATTCCGGCTGAATAAATTGCGGATTTTCTTCATAGAACGCTAATAAACGATCGACATATTTGCTCATCCGGAAAAAATATGATTGTTCTTTTACTTTTTCTACAGGACGTCCACAATCTGGACAATTCCCTTCGACTAATTGCCGCTCAGTGTAAAACGATTCACACGGAGTACAATACCATCCTTCATATTCGTCTAAATAAATATCCCCTTGTTCTAAAAGACGGGCGAAAATTTTTTCAACGACTTGTTTATGACGCTGTTCTGTTGTACGAATAAAATCGTTATAAGAAATATCTAGTTTTTTCCAAAGCTCTTTAATTCCCGCAACAATTTCATCGACATACTGCTGTGGAGTAACTCCTTTTTCCTCTGCTTTTCGTTGAATTTTTTGACCATGTTCATCTGTTCCTGTTAAATACATCACATCATAGCCGCGCATCCGCTTATATCTTGCCATTGCATCGCCAGCTACCGTCGTATAAGCGTGACCGATATGTAATTTATCGCTCGGATAATAAATGGGTGTGGTGATATAAAACGTCTTTTTCGTCACTTGTACCCCTCCTTGTTGCACGTTTAGTAGAAACGCTCTCGCCCAAAGGACGAGAGCGATTGCATATTTGTATTCTTGATCAATACATCTATTCCTCTTATCTCACCAAAATATACATAAAAATAGAGAGCGCTGTCAACTATTCGACATAGCATTGTCGACAAATCATATATTTTTGTCGAATTTTGTCGAAAATATATCGATAAATTTGTCGAATTTGTGTTGAATTTTGTCGAATAATATTTATAATAAGGTTTGTATCGTCTTGAAAAGTAGTTAAAAACTGTTATGCATCTCTTGTCAAATCATTCGGATTTTGTCACTTCAGCTATAATTTCGGCGAATTTTATATGCAACGACATGTAAATCATACATTTTTTTTAATCATTGCATATAAAAGGATTGACGCTTAATGGAAAAGTTGTTATGATAAATCCATAGAGATTTTGTCGAATATTGACGAAAAAAGATGAAAAAGGAGAGGAGAATAAAGATGAAATCAACAGGTATTGTTCGTAAAGTCGATGAGTTAGGTCGTGTTGTTATTCCAATTGAATTGCGCCGTACATTAGGAATCGCAGAGAAAGATGCGTTAGAAATTTATGTAGATGATGAGCGCATCATTTTGAAAAAATACAAACCAAACATGACTTGCGTAGTAACTGGGGAAGTGTCTGACGATAACTACAAGCTTGCAGATGGAAAAATCATTTTAAGCAAAGAAGGCGCAGAGGCGTTATTACAAGAAATTCAAAACGTTCTTCAACAGTCAAAATAAGAAGTTTCTCTAGACTTTTCTAGAGAAACTTCTTTTTTTACTTATGATATGCTTCATACACATCTCTTTTCGGCAATTGACGATCTTTAGCTACTTGTTTAATCGCTTCTTTCGATGTATATTGTTTCGTTTCCATATAATAATTTACATGTTCAACAATGGTTAAATCGTTCCACCATATCGATTGTTCATCATGTGTGAGATTCCCTTCAACAAGGAGACAAAACTCCCCTCGCACTTCGTGATGTTCTGCCCAATGCATCACTTCTTCAATCGTTCCACGAATGAAATGTTCAAATTTTTTCGTTAACTCGCGCGCCACAGCCATTTGTCGATTGCCAAATATATGGCGCATCACTGTTAACGTTTCTTGCAGACGATGTGGTGCCTCGTAAAAAATAAGCGTATCTTTTATATGTTTTAATTGTTCGAGTTCTTTTTTCTTTTCTTTCTTATGTCGCGATAAAAAACCATAAAAATAAAAATGATTTGTCGGTAATCCAGAAGCTGTTAACGCCGTAATGGCCGCATTCGCACCTGGAAGCGGAATCACTTTACATTGTGCGCGTAACGCTTCAACTACAAGCTCATGACCTGGATCAGAAATCGTTGGCGTTCCGGCATCACTCACTAAAGCGATATGTTTCCCTTGTAATAGAGAAGCGAGAATATGCTCTCCTCGCGATTGTTTATTATGCTCATGGTAACTAACAAGCGGCGTATGAATATCGAAATGATTTAGCAATTTTTTCGTTTGGCGTGTATCTTCAGCCGCAATGAAATCTACTGTTCGTAACGTTTCAATGGCACGCAACGTAATATCTTCTAAATTGCCGATCGGCGTCGGGACGATGTACAAAATTCCTTTTTCATCTTCTTCAATAAAACTTTTTTGTTCGTTCATCTCATCTCATTCCCCGTATAAAATATGTTTTAACTCGCTTGTATACTCGCCATTTTGTTCGTATACAAAGAGAGGAGGTAATATTTTCAATCCTTTATTGCCGTCTTTCGTTCCTTCGATTAAAATGGTGTTCGCTTCCTTTCCTTCTTTTGGATAAACAAAACGCAAACGTTTCGGCTCTAAACGGTATTGTCGCATGAGTGTAACGATATCTAACAACCGCTCAGGGCGATGAACAAAGGCTGCCTTTCCACCTTGTTTAAGCAATTGACTACTTACGCGAATGACATCTTCTAACGTACAATAAATTTCATGACGTGCAATCGCAAAATGTTCATTTTTATTCATTTCTTCTTCGTTTGGTGTTGGGAAATACGGAGGATTGCACGTCACAACATCAAACTTACTATGTCCAAGATGAGCAGGCATATCTTTAATATCACCGTGAATGATTTCAATTTGCTCCTCTAGCTTGTTGTATTGTACGCTTCGCTTCGCCATATCATAAATTCTTTCTTGAATTTCTACTCCAATCATTTTCCCTTTTGTTCGTTTGCTTAACAATAGTGGAATGACCCCATTCCCTGTACATAAGTCGACTAAATGTCCTTTTTGAATGGGAACATATACGAATTTCGCCAACAATACTGCATCAAGCGAAAAAGCAAATACAGATGGGCTTTGAATAATTTTCATATCTTCTGCTAGCAAATAGTCGAGCCGTTCATCTTCACGTAACATACACAATCCCTCTTTCTACAACAAAATAGCCTTCCAGACCATTCGTCAGAAAGGCTATTTTTTATTTAAAAATGACAAACAAAACAAACAATCGCCATCGGTCCGTAAACTTCCATAATGTACATTACAAATGTGAAATCCTTCTTGGTACAGACGAGCTAAGTTATCATATCCTTCGCCGATATCAACTAATTTCGCTTTCTTTTGTTTTTTGCCTTGTTCGTCTTTTCGCTCTGGCAGCTGTTCAAGCCGTCGACGTAAATGGTCATTTTCAACTTGAAGGCGATGATTTTCTTCAATTAACTCCCCAAGATAATTTTTTAACTCACCTAGCTGTTTATATAAATGAGCAATTTGTTCCTCGATACTTGTTACAGATTGGAAAATTTCTTTTTTATTCACGCGCCATCCACCCCATCACTCTGTGGCTTGAGTAGGAAGAACTTTCTCTTTTAATAATTCGTCAATCGTATATTCAACGACCCGATCTTTTTCGACTAATTCGACTTGTAACACTCGTTCTAAAATATTCAGTCCAACGACCTTCCCGAATCCGAGAGGAGTTTCAATCATTTCACCTAAATCAGGCAGCTGCTCTTTCGCCGTCTCGTATTCATCGTTTTCATATTTTAAACAACACATTAGTCGACCGCATAATCCTGATATTTTTGTCGGATTGAGCGATAAATTTTGATCTTTTGCCATTTTAATGGAAACCGGATCAAAGTCACCTAAAAACGTCGAACAACAAAGCATCCGTCCGCATGGTCCAATACCGCCTAACATTTTTGCTTCATCGCGCACACCAATTTGTCTCAGTTCGATTCGGGTGCGAAAAATGGCTGCCAAATCTTTAACGAGTTCACGAAAATCAACGCGTCCATCAGCAGTAAAATAAAAAATAATTTTATTGCGGTCGAATGTATACTCGACATCAACAAGTTTCATTTCTAATCCGTGCTCTTCTACTTTTTTCAAACAAATGTCGTATGCTTCTTCCGCTGCCTTTTTATTTTCTTCTACAACAAGTTTATCTTTTTGGTCAGCCATCCGAATGACTTTTTTCAAAGGCAAAACAATATCTTTTTCATCGACTTGTTTTTTAGCCACAACAACCTTTCCAAATTCAATGCCGCGAACGGTTTCAACAATGACATAATCACCGTTTGAAATCGGTAAATCCCCAGGATCAAAATAATAAATCTTTCCTGCTTTCTTAAAACGAACGCCTACAACTTCATACAAATGCAGATCCCTCCCGCAACTGCAATACTAACTGTTCCATTAAAAGCTGCGGATTCATATTCGTATGCAACCGCGCTTTTGCTTGTAAAATGGCCTTCATATGTTGAGCAATTTGCTTCTCAGAATAAAGAAAACGCGACCGCTGAAATTCATTTATGCAATCACTGTATGCAATTTGTTGTTCTTCCCCTAGTAACACATATAATAAATCTTTATATAAATATAATAATAAATCTAACCCTATGCTCATTTGTTCTTTATTCGTAAAATGGCTAAGCCAATGTTGCTGAATGACGAGCAACGCTTGGACATATTGCTTGTTTAATGCTTCATATAATTGTATCACTATTTTTCGTGCTTGTGCAAACCAATCATCTTGACTTAACTGAAATGCTTCTTGCACATTATTTGTTACTCTAGCAGCTAATATCGCTAACTCTCGTGGTACACCTTGTTTTTGTAAATGAGCGTATATTTGTTCTGTCGGTAATTTGCGAAAAGAAATCACTTGACAACGTGAAACAATCGTTGGAAGTATGCGATGTAATTGCTCTGTTAATAAAATCGCCACCGTTTTTGCTGATGGTTCCTCTAAAAATTTTAACAAGCTATTCGCAGCTTGAACGGTCATTTGATCAGCATGCTCAATGATATATAGCTTACGATTCGATTCAACAGCCGTTTTTGTAAACTCCTCTTGCAGCTGCTCAATTTGTTGCTTTTTAATTGAATTTCCATCTGGCACAACGAGATGAACGTCTGGATGATTACCAGATTGAATCCGCCGACAATTCACACATGTTTCGCAAGGGTCATCATGTACATTTGTTAAACAAAACAAACGCTTTGCAAATAAAAGAGCCGCTTCCTTTTTTCCTGTCCCTTTTTGTCCTTCAAATAAGTATGCATGAGCCACTCTGCCTTTTCTTATACTGTTGACGATCATTTTAGCTACATGTGGTTGATTTGTTTCGAGCATTTTCCATGACATGACGATCCTCTCACTTTCTTAACAAAGGCTCTATAAGCGCCCACACGTCTTCAAACACTTTTGTTACAGATTGCGTAGCGTCTACTTTTTTTATGCGATTTGGAAAACGATCTAATAACATCATATATCCATCACGCACTCGTTCATGAAACGCGAGCTCTTCTAAATCCAGCCGATTCACTTCTCGCAACCCATTTTCGCGAATGCGCGCTAACCCAAGCGCTGGATCAATATCAAAATAAATCGTTAATGTTGGCATCCAATTTTCAATCGCAAACTCATTAATAGCCAATATCTCATCTATTCCTAAACCACGCGCGACCCCTTGGTAAGCAAGCGAACTGTCAATAAAGCGATCACAAAGAACCATTTTCCCTTCCTTCAATGCAGGAATCACTTTTTCAACTAAATGTTGTCGTCTCGCCGCTGCATAAAGTAAAGCTTCTGTTCGTGCATCCATTCGATCATTATTAGGATGCAAAATGACGGAACGAATTTGCTCGGCGATATCGATCCCTCCCGGCTCACGTGTTGCGACAACATCAACGTGCTGCTTAGTTAAATAATCCGTTAACATGCGAACGATCGTTGTTTTTCCTGCCCCCTCAGGACCTTCAAATGAAAAAAATAAGTAGTTCATCTTAAGCCTCCTCAAAAACTTCGATACAATTTCCTTCTATATCTGTTTGAAAATATGCGCCCGTTTGCTTCAAATATTGAATAAGCTCAACATGTTGCCTTGTCACAATTTCCCCAATAAGTAAAATAGGAATTCCGGGTGGATAAGGGACAACCATTTGAGCACAAACACGTCCGATTGCATCATGAAGCAGCACTTGTTTTGTTTTCCTACCTTTAATCCATTCATAACTCACAGCTTGACAATGCTTTGGTAGTTGAAATTGTACATGTTCGTTTTGTCGTTCGCTTCGAATACATTGTAGCGCATGTTTTATTCGCTCTATAATCATTTGAAATGTTTTGATTTTCGCAAGCGGATAAACAAGTAATACGTTATATGGGTCAGCCATTTCTGTAAAAATTCCGTTTCTTTCTAATATCTGCTGCAACTCGTAACCTGAATGTGCACTGCGCGTTTGTAACGTAACCTTTAACAAATCCGTTCGAATAAGGGGATGCCGTGATTCCACCACATGAATCGCTTCAATTGTTCGCAACTCTTGCTTAAATAATTGAATTTGTTCAACCATTTCATCAATCGTTTCACGTGTCTGTTGCGCAACATAAGCGCGAGCCAAATCAAGCGAAGCCATAATTGGATAAGATGGGCTGCTTGTTTGAAAAACTTGCAAAAAGTATCTTAACGTACGTTCATTTATAAGCTCACTATTAAAGTGCAAAAAAGATCCCATGGTCATAGCTGGAAGTGTTTTATGGGCCGATTGTACAACAATGTCTGCTCCACATTCCACAGCTGATTTTGGAAAAGGTTCCCCAAGCACAAAATGAGCTCCATGTGCCTCATCCACTAACACAGGTATGCGATAAGAATGGGCCAATTGAATAATTTTCGTTAAATCAATAGACATCCCATAATAGTTTGGATTTGTTAAAATGAGCGCAGCGGCATCTGAATGCTCACGCAATGTATGATCAATTGTTTCAAACGACACAAAAGACATCACTCGAACATCTTCATCAAATTCCGGGGAAATAAAAATAGGTGTTGCTCCAACGAGATGTAGTGCATGTAAAATAGATTTATGACAATTACGTTGTACAATGACTTTTTTGTTTTTTTCACATGCAGCTGTAATCATCGCTAAATTACCGGCAGTAGAACCATTAACTAAAAAATACGTCCGTTTTACCCCATATAATTTTGCCGCTAATTGTTGTGCCTGTTCAATCGCTCCCGTTGGATGATGTAAATCATCTAAATGTGAAAGTTCCGTTACATCTAAATGTAGCAATGGTGCAAAAGAAAAAAGAGCTTTTTCATAAAAAACAGCTCCATATTTATGCCCTGGTACGTGAAATGAAATCGGTTGTGTCGAGGCATGTTCACATAAAAGTGTATATAGAGGTGTTTTCGTTTGATCCATCTTTATTCGCTTCCTCGCTCGTTGTTTTTATATATTTATATTAAAATAAAACAGGCCCTAATCATAGTAGGGGCCTTTTGTTATGAATATATTTTATTCTCTCCTATTTTTTTCAGCCGATCAACGTAAAATTTGTATTTTTCATCATTTGTCTCCGTTTGAATGAGATCGTTATGACAATCCATGCATATAAAATGATGAAAAACATGAATTCCTTTTTTATTTTGCCCATCACATACAATACAAGTTTCTTTATAAGACATTTGTTCTCCACCTCCCGCTAACAGTTTTCCCAGTTTCATATAACAATATACTTCGAAACGAATCATTTTGTGCGGGAGTATAAAGAAAGCAATGAGCTAAAAAAGACCAAGACTAAATCGTCTTGGTCTTCTCTTTGCCCGGCAACGTCCTACTCTCGCAGGCGGTGTCCCGCCAACTACCATCGGCGCTGGAGAGCTTAACTTCCGTGTTCGGGATGGGAACGGGTGTGACCTCTCCGCCATCGT